>CAZYQJ010000299.1:0-6616 GCA_964649925.1 uncultured Litorilinea sp. | reverse complement strand
GGGACGAGTTGGTACGCGGATTCGATGCACCTGCCCAGCCTGACCAGCCACCCGCAAGCGCAGGTGACGGCGATCTGCGGGCGCAATGAGGCGCGCGCCCAGGAGATGGCCGCCAAGTTCAACATTCCAAAGGTCTACACCGACTATGAGGCCCTGCTTGCGTCGGGTGAGATCGATGCGGTGGTGATCGCCGCGCCCGATGACCTGCACTTTCCGATGGTGATGGCCGCGCTGGATGCGGGGCTGCATGTGATCTGCGAAAAGCCGCTGGCGTTGGATACGGCGCAGGCACGCATGATGGCGCAGCGCGCCGACGCTGCCGGAGTCAAGCACATGGTCTTTTTTACGCTGCGCTGGTTTCAGCATCTGCGCTATCTCAAGGAACTGGTGGATGGCGGGTATGTGGGACGGGCCACGTATCTGCAACTGGTCTATCTGGCGGGCGGCGCGCTGGCGGGTACATACCGCTGGCGTTATGACGGCGACCGTGCCAATGGCATCCTGGGCGACCTGGGATCACACCTGATTGACCTGGCGCGCTGGGTCAACGGCGATATTGCGCGCGTGGCCGCGCATCTCGCCGCCTATGTGCCGCGCACGCATGAGGATGGCCGCCCGGTGACGCCGGTAAACGACAGCGCGGTGCTGTTGTTGGAGTTCGCCAACGGCAGCCAGGGGGTGATCCATACAACTGGCGTGACACAGCGCGGCGGCCGTGGGCTGGAGCAGCAGGTGCGGCTCTATGGGCTGGACGGCACGCTAGAGGTGGATTTCCAGTTTGGTAATTTCGGCGGCGATCCGCCACAGATGGCCGTGCGTGGGACGCGCGCTGGGGACGACCGTTTTGAGTCGCTGCCCATCCCGCCGCGCATCTGGGGCCAGGTCAGCCCAGACGACCCCAACGCGGTCTTTACGACCATGCCCGCAGGGGATCGGTACTTTATTGACTGCATCCTGCACGATCAGCAGGTGACGCCGGACTTTTGGGATGGGGTGGCCGTGCAGGCGGTGATCGACGCGGCCAAGCAATCGCATCAGACGGGCCGGTGGGTGGATGTCGCACCTGCACGCGGGTAGGCTGCCCAGTGCTGTCCGCGCCTGGACGCGGGAAACACTGGATGTGCCCTGGTATGTGGCGGGCGTGGCCGCGCTGACGCTGGTCGGTGCAGGGCTGCGTTTTGCGAACCTCTCCGCCAAGAGCGTATGGCTGGATGAGGCGTTCAGCGTGTGGATGGCGCAGCACGCGCCCGCAGATTTGTGGCAGTGGCTGATCCGCATTGACCACCATCCGCCGCTCTATTATCTGCTGTTGCACGCATGGCAGGGCTGGTTGGGGGACGGGCCAGGCGCGATCCGCGGGCTGTCGGCACTGTGCAGCGCGCTGGCGATCCCGCTGCTGGCCGGGGCAGCGCGGGCGTTGGGCGGGCGGCAGATGGCGTTGGCCGCAGCGCTGATGTTGGCGTTGTCACCTTGGCAGGTGCGTTATGCGCAAGAGGCGCGCATGTACGGGCTGCTGACGCTGTCCGTGGCTGGGGTGCTGTATGCCGCGGCGCACTTGTTGGCCCAGGGGCGTGACCGGCGCGGTGCGGCAGGGCTGTGGACGCTGCTGGTGATCAGCCAGGCCGCGGCCATGCTGACACACAATACGGCTACCGTCCTGCTGCCTGCGGTGATCAACTTGGGCGTGGGCGGCGCATGGCTGGCGGCGCGGGCGCATAAAGCAAGTTTGCCCGGTGTGGGGCAGGGCGGGTTTGCACGGCGATGGGTTATGGCACAGGCCGCGGCGGCAACGGTGTGGGCGCTGTGGGCGCGGGGATTTTGGCGGCAGGTGCAAGTGGTCGATGCCCATTTCTGGGTACAGCCGCCGACCTGGAGTACCGTCACCGAATATGGACGGATGCTGGCAGCGGGATTTGTGCCTGAATGGATGGCGTGGGCGGCGCTGTTGTTGATGCTGGGGCTGGTCGGGATCGGCGCGTGGCGCAGCGCGGCGGGCACGCGCTGGCTGCTGCTAGCACTCTGGTTGACGCCGCCGCTGATCGAACTGCTGGTGAGCGTGCGCCGCCCGATCTTCCATGCGCCGAGCCTGATCTGGACGTCGTTGCCGTTTATGCTGCTGGCCGCGATGGGGTGGACGGCCCTATTCAAGCAGCGGCGCAGGGTCGCGGTTGTGTGTGCGGCGGCGCTGCTGTTGATCTGGGGGTGGGGGCTGCGCGGCTATTTTGTGGACTTTGAGAAGGAGCGCTGGGACCTGGCCGCGGCGCATGTGGCGTCGGCAGCGCAGCGCGGCGACCTGGTGATCTTCAACGCCACCTGGGTACAACTGCCCTTCGAGTACTATCTGCGCCGCTATGACCTGCCGCTGGAGCTGCGCGGCGCGCCGGTGGACCTCTTTGAGCGCGGTGAACTGGAACCTGCCATGACCGAGCGCGACCTGGATACCCTGGCGGCGCGCATCGCAGGCCGCGAGGTAGTCTGGCTGGTCTATTCGCACAACTGGTATACCGACCCGCAGGGATTGATCCCAGCCGAACTCGAGCGGCGTTATGCACAGGTGGAGACGTTTACCCTGCCGGACATCCGCATCAACCGCTATTCCGCCCCGCGGTCTGCATCCCCTTGATTAGGGGCTATCCCAGGATCGCCCGCACCTTTTCCGCCACAGCCTGGCCCAACTTCGCATGTTCCCCGGCCTCGAAATGGATGCCGTCCAGGTCGCTGGAAACGATGACGCTGCCGGTGTTGAGGAAGTGGCAGCCTTTTTCCTGGGCAACGCGCTGGTACTGCACGGCGAACTGCTGCGCCTTGGCCGCGCCGCCCGCAAACATGTCGGCGTATTCGCTGAGGGTGGCGAGCGGCGGCGGCGCCAGGAGCAAGACCTGGGGCGCGCTGGCGTCTGGGCCTGCATCGCTTTTCTGTACGATGTCGACCAGAACGCCCGCGCCGTTGGCGATGTCATAGGCCGAGACAGAGAAGCGCATCTTGAGGTCATTTGTGCCGAGCATGATGATCACCAGGTCGAGCGGCGCATGGGTCGCCAGACAGGGGATCAGGTATTCTTTGCCGTTCTTGTACCCCTCGATGGGGTCATCCCAAACCGTGGTGCGCCCGTTGAGTCCCTCTTCGATGACCAGATAACCGTCACCCAGGGTGCGGCGCAGGACACCTGTCCAGCGTACGTCACGGTCAAAGCGGCCTTTGCTGGCAGGGTCGAAGCCCCAGGTGTTGGAATCGCCATAGCATAGGATCGTTTTCATCGCTCGGTTTTTGTCTAGGTTGGACGGGGTTGGTTAACGCACTTGTGTGTATACATAGGGACGCTGGCCCCAGGGCATGGGCCGCCCGCGGCCGATGACCATACATTCATACCAGTCGTCGCGATCCAGGTGGAGGTCGACGGCTGCGGCGGCCTCGGCGATGTGGTCTGGGTTGGCTGTGCCCACCAGCGGGATGACGCCGCCGGGAAGCTGCATGAGCCAGGCCAGCGCCAGTTGCGTGAGGCTGACATTGTATTCCTGCGCCATGTGCTGAAGCTGGCTGACGGCCCCGACCTCGCGCTGCTGCTGCCAGTCGTCATGGGTGTAGCTCGGCCCGCCGGTCAACACGGCTTTGTGGAGGGGACTCCAGCAGAGGATGTTCATGCGTTTTTCGAGGCAGACCGCGGCCAGCCCGGTTTCCAGCGGTTCCAGATGCAGCAGGCTGAACTGTGTTTGCAGCGATTCGAGCCGGATGTAGGCGGAGAAGGCGCGGATCTCGTCTACCGTATAGTTGCTGACGCCCACATGCCGTACTTTGCCTTCGCGCTGGAGGTCTTCCAGGGCGCGGGCGGTTTCCTCTGGATGGGTCAAGTAGTCGATGCGGTGAGGCTGATAGAGGTCCAGGTAATCGGTGTTCAACCGGCGCAGCGACATTTCGCAACTGGCCTTGATGTAGTCCGCCGAGAGGTCATAGGCTTTGTAGGCATAGCTGGGGTTCATGCCCTGAAAGACGATGCCGCACTTGGACGCGATCACCATCTGGTCGCGGGGGATGCCGCCCGCTTTTAGCGCCGCGCCGAGGATCTCCTCCGATTCGCCGCGGCCGTAGACGTCGGCGGTGTCAAAGAAGTTGATGCCCAGGGCGAAGGCACGCTGGACCGCGGCGATGCCGGATTCTCGCCGCGCCGCAGTCAAACTCATGCAGCCAAAGGCCAGCGCCGATACTTGGATGCCGGTTGTGCCCAACTCCACGGTTTGCACGATTCAGTTTCCTCCATCTGCGGGGTTCGGGTAGAATAGAACATATTGTACCATGCCCATCAGCGCCCGACCAGCGACCGGCCCCGGCTGAGATCGGTCAGGGGCAGGTCGGTGTCGTCCTAATCTTGGAATACCTATATGCCAACCACCAATGCTCGATCCGCTGCGTCCGCGGCGGAGGTCCCCGTTGTTGCACCGCTGGCAGAGGCCGAACAGATCGCACAGTTGATGGACCGTCTGCGCCGGATGGAGGGGGTGGATATGCGCCAGGTGCGCGTGGTGCGCGCGCCGCTGCGCATCTCGCCGCTGGGCGCGCATATTGACCACCAACTTGGCATTGTCACCGGCATGACGATTGACCGCGCCATCCTGCTGGCCTTTGTCCCGTCGACGGATGGCCGTATCCGTGTGGAAAGTCTCAATTTCCCACAGCCCACGACGTTTGGCCTGGCGGAGATCCCGCCGGTGCAGCAGGGGGACTGGGCCAACTACGTGCGCGGGGCTGCGCTGGCGCTGCAGCAGCAGCACAAACTGTCCGTGGGGCTGACGGGGGTGGTCGGCGGCAGTATGCCGATTGGCGGGTTAAGCTCGTCGGCGGCAGTGACCATCGCCTATCTGCTGGCGCTAGAGGCGATCAACGACCTGGCCATCGGTGCCTATGAAAATGTCGAATTGTGCCGCTTTAGCGAGAACCGCTATATCGGGCTGAACAACGGCATCCTGGATCAGTCGGTCATCTTGCACAGCGCCCAACGCCACCTGACGCGCATCGACTGCCAATCGGTTGAGGTGGATCGTGTGCCTGCGGGGTTGGATGCGGCTGCGCTGGCCGAACGGTTTGAGGTGTTGGTGGTCTATTCGGGCGTGACGCACGCATTGGTGGGGACCGACTACAACAACCGGGTGGCACAGTGCCGCAGCGCGGCGGAGCAGATGCTGGCGCACGCCGGGCTGCCTGTTCCAGAGGACGTTCGGCTGCGCCATGTGCCGGATGAGGTCTATGAGCAGTACGTGACACGGCTGGAGGCCCCCCTGCAGCGCCGGGCGCGCCACTTCTTTGGCGAGATGGCGCGCGTGCGTGCCGGGGTGGATGCGTGGCAGGCGGGCAATCTGACACGCTTTGGCGAGTTGGTTACGGCATCGGGCGATAGCTCGATCCGCTGGTATGAGAGCGACAGCCCGCAATTGATCACGCTCTATGAAATCCTGGCGCAGACGCCGGGGGTCTATGGTACACGCTTTAGCGGCGCGGGTTTCCGTGGCAACTGCATCGCACTGATCGACCCGGCGTACCGCGAATCTATCGCGGCGGCGGTTCATGCGCGCTATCCCGCCGCGCACCCGGAAGAAGCGGCGCGCTACAGCATCCACTTTTGCAGGCCGGATGGCCGGGCTGAGTTGATCCCGGTTGACGGTTCGCACGCGGCGGGATAGGTGGCGCTGTGCAGGCTGTCATTTTGGCGGCGGGCAAAGGAACCCGGCTCCAACCGCTGACCTTGACCCGTACCAAGGCCATGGCTCCGGTGGCAGGCAAGCCCCTGGTGCAGCGCGTGCTGGACACGATCTTGCCTGTGGGTGTGCGTGAGTTGATCCTGGTGGTCAGCCCCCAAGACGCCGAGATCCGCACCCACTTTACGCGGCAGGCAGGCCTGGATATCCCGATCCACTTTGTCGAACAGCGACAACGGCTGGGCATGGCGAATGCGCTTTCGCTGGCCGCGCCCCAAATCGACGGGCCATTTATCCTGTCGGCGTGTGACAACCTGACCAGCGTGGCGCATATTGGCGAACTGGTGGCCGCACACCGGGCGCGCCAGGCCGCGGCGACGTTGAGCCTGATGCCAGTTGCCCTGGCCGACGTGAGCAAGACCGGGGTCGTGGTGTGGGAGGACCCTTTTGTGCGGCGTATCGTGGAGAAACCGCGCCCGGAAGAAGCCCCTTCTACCATCTCCAGCCTGCCGCTCTATGTATTTGCCCCCGATATTTTGGAAGACCTGCCCCATGTGCGGCCTTCGCCGCGCGGGGAATATGAACTGCAAGACGCCATCCAGCGGCTGATCGACCGGACAGGCCGCGTTACGGGCGTGCTGATCCGCAGGCGCGACCAGGTGACCAACGCCGCCGATCTGTTGGCGCTCAATCTGCGCTATTTGAGCGAGATGCCGGATGCCTGCGCGGTGGACGCTGCGGCGCAGGTGGGGCCGGGGGTGACATTGTGCCCGCCTGTCCGCATCGAGGCGGGCGCACAGGTGGCGGATGGCGCGGTGATCGGCCCCTGTGTCTATCTGGAGGCTGACAGCCGGGTGGGGGCGCGGGCGCAGATCTGTGAAACGTTGGTCTTGCGCGGCTCGGTTGTCGCCGCAGACGCATATATCCAG
>CAZYQJ010000298.1:5817-6649 GCA_964649925.1 uncultured Litorilinea sp. | reverse complement strand
GGAACGCCACAGGAGGGGCACGCCAGGGTTTCTTCGATCTCGCGCATCAAGGCTTCTTCTTCCAGGGCGCGGTCATAGACCTCGGCCAGGCTTTGCCGGGGCCGGATCATGATGTACAGCACCCATCCTACGATGGGGAAGATCAGCACTAGGACACAGGCCAACAGGATCGCCAGCCAGTCACTGGTGCGCGAGCGGATGTCGTTGAAAGTCCAAATGCCCATGGCGATCCAAAAGGCAAAAAGAAACGCCCCCATTACGGCGACAATAACGCCAACGATGGTGGCGATTGTGTTCACTAGTTCTGCTGACATTGATGGTTCTCCGTCATACAAACGCTGCCAAATTGCGGGCTGATTATAGCACAAGCCCTGTAAAGGCAAAACAACTCCATCCAAAACGCGAGCGCCCGCCTGCTTGACAGTCTAAATCCATCTGTGGTACGAATGACAGGATACCGAGTTGCTTGTGCAAAAGGAGTTGAGGGTGGCGGATCAGACGCAAACTGCAGACATCATCGTGCTGCGTAATGTTAACAAGTGGTATGGCAAGTTTCAAGCGCTGCGTAACATCAACCTGTCGGTCAAGCCGCGCGAGGTGGTTGTCATTATCGGGCCATCCGGGTCCGGCAAGTCTACCTTGATCCGCACCATCAACCGGCTGGAAGAGCATCAGAGCGGCGACATCATTGTGGACGGCATCCCCCTAACGCGTGATGTCCGCAACATCGAAGCCATCCGTATGGAGACAGGCATGGTCTTCCAGCAGTTCAACCTCTTTCCGCATCTCACGGTGCTGCAGAACATCACGCTGGCGCCGATCCACGTCCGCA
>CAZYQJ010000298.1:0-5807 GCA_964649925.1 uncultured Litorilinea sp. | reverse complement strand
CTGGCCGATATGGGCATCCCCGAACAGGCGAACAAGTATCCGGCGCAGCTTTCGGGCGGCCAGCAGCAGCGCGTGGCGATTGCGCGCGCCCTGGCCATGGAGCCCAAGATCATGCTCTTTGACGAGCCGACCTCCGCGCTGGACCCGGAGATGATCAAGGAAGTGCTGGACGCTATGCAGGAATTGGCCCAGCGCGGCATGACGATGTTGGTGGTTACGCATGAGATGGGCTTTGCGCGTGAGGTTGCCGATCGCGTGGTCTTTATGGACAGCGGCGAGATCGTCGAGATCGGCACCCCGGAACACTTCTTCACCACGCCTCAACACGAACGTACTAAGTCTTTCCTGAGAAAGATCCTGTGACAGCAGCAAGGAGTAGGGAAGGCAGTAGGCAGGTAGGCAGCAAATAGGCCGTAGGTCAGAACGCTGTAAGTGCGCTTTCCATCCGCCTTGCTTCTGCCCCTACTCCCTACCTCCCTACTCCCTCTCTCACAAACCAGCCTGCTTCGCTCTTCGAACATTGGGCGGTGCGTACCGGCCCATCGGTGGGGAGCCGTCGCGTTTGCACCGCATCGGCGGCGCAGTTCTCCCAGACAATGATGGGCGGTTCCATCTGGATCATGCCCAGCGTGGGCGACTCCCATGTGCCGTCCGCCTCAAAGCAATGGCTCTGGTGCAGCCCCTGTTGAATGCAGCGGGTGAAGTCGCCATAGCGCGTGACGATGCTGACCACGTCCACCGTCCCCTCCGGCGGCTGGAGGCCCCCCTTGACAAAGTGCCAATCCACGCGCAGATAAGCCTGGCCGGTAAACTGGCGGAAGTCCACCTGCACCGCATGGACCCCCTGGGTCAACGGGATATCCAGTACAAAGGCTTTGCCTGATTGGGTCTGGTCACGCGTGTCAAAGTAGTCCATCCCGTCGATACGGAGTACAAATTCGTCGTCGGCAATCAGCGTGAAACGATAGAGACCGGCATAGAAAAAGACCTGGCTGGTCATGCGTGCCGTCCAGTTTTCGGTAGGCATGAACGGTCCCGGTGCGGTGTTGCGCCAGTTCATGGCAATGACATTGTCATAGTCGGTGTGGACCGGCGCGCCGCTCCATTCCGTGTTGGGGAAATAATCGATCCGCCAGAGGTTGCCGCTTTGGGCATGGCCAGCCCGCGGCGAGACGAGCATCAGGGCCGCGAGGAACACGATTATGCTGATGGCGGTCGCTTTTCGGTACAGGCTGAATAGGCGCATGGTTCCTCCTAGGGCACAGCCGTGAGCGCAGTTGGAAGCATGTCGGTGGATTCGGCAATGGTGAGCATGCCGGAGACAGGGACATCCGGGTTGATGCGCCCCACATAGACCAGGAATGTGCCTTCAGGCGGGTTTGAGATGTTGACCATGGGGTTAAGGTTTTCCGCGCCCGCCACGTCGTCATTGCAGTAGACGGTGTCACCAGGGCCGATCACTAGCAGGCTGGCGTCGGCGTTTCCCTCAAAGAAGATGCGTAGATTGGTGGTTGTCCCTGTCCAGGTGAAGCTGTAGTCAATAAAGTTGTTGATATAGCCGGGGCAGATGGCCCCACGGATCGGGAGGTTAAAGGCGGGCACTGCCCCGCTCACTTCGACAGGGGTGTTGACGGGCGACATGCCCGGCTGCAGCGTAGGGATGCCCAATTCGGCCAGCCGTGTTGTGGCGGTGGGCAGCACGGTGGCGCTGACCAGGGCGGGTGCGACCACGGTTTCGGGGATCGGCTCGCGCCGCACCAGCGTCTCCAGTCCAAAGTTGCCGATATTGGTCGCCGGGTCGCGGGTGATGACCAGCAGCCCTGGGATCAACTGGCCGCGCGCGTCGCTCCCAGCCCAGATGTGATAGACACCCGGTTCGGGCGCGTCCACCTGGATCACCGGGTCCAGCAACACATCATTTGCATCATTGTTACAGATGATCTGGCCGCTGGGCGTGCGCACGATCAAGACGGGGTCGTGATCGCTGTAGAAAAAGGTCTCCAGTACGGGGGCCATCCCCTCCCAGGTGACGCTGACGGTGGGCGCTTCGGTGACAAAGCCGCTGCACCCAGGGCCAAGACCCACCGCCGAGAACGGCCCGCCCGCCTGGACGCTGACCAGGAACGGGTCAAGGGTATAGGCAGCATCTAGATCGACGGCGACGCGCGCGGGTGGGATTGTCTCCGTGATCACCAGCGGCAGGATGGCATCCGTGCCGGTGAGGACCTGGACGGTCGTCACCTCCGTGGTGGTGGTGACGACAACCGTGGTGGTGACGGCTTGGGTAATGATGGTTTCCCCACCGGGGAGCGGCGTTGTAAGGGGGGGTGACTCCAGTATCGGTGTAACGCCGACGGTCGGCGTAATCTCCACAATGGCCGTGACAGCCTCAGTCGGCGTAATGCCCGGCATCGGGGGCATCTCCAGGGTAGGGGTGACAGGGGGCATCTGGTCGAAACCCGGCTCCTGGGCAGGCTCTACTGTGCCTTCCCCTATGGGAGATTCCGGGGGCTGTTGAGGAAAGCCTTGTCCGGCAAAGACATGGGTCGTCAGCAGCACAGCCAGGATGGCTGCCGCACAAGCCAAGATCATTTGCTTCATGCTGCGTTCTCCCAAGGGCTTGGCTGTTGCTCCAGGGTTTATCTGTGGCGGGCCGGTCACCTGCAAGTACGCCGGTCCTGGTGATAGCTTCATCATAGCATACGCCATCGGCAGGCGGCTAGATGTGGGTTTTTGCACTGTTACCCTGTGGGCATCGTGCGGCTAGGGCGTTGCAAACGGATGTACCCCAATGTATAGACCCTTGTATTGAGATGAGTGCAGGGCTTGGGGTACAATAGCGTAACCGATCCGGCATGTCGCACCGGCGGGTTCACCTGTGGAGCCACCAATGCAGGGGACTTTGGCTTCGCCTCGCAAGAGCAAACTGCGCCACAGACGACGCTGGGTTGTCTATTTTCTGCGCGCCCTCTGGTTTGGCGTGGCTGTGTTGGTGGTGGAGTTGATGCTGATCAGCGTCCGGCCCGTCTATCAGCGGCTGGTCACGCCGTGTACGGACCTACCCTGCGATCTCGACCTTCTGACGCCAGCCGGGGTGAGGGCGCTCACTGCCCTGGGGTGGACCCCGCATCAATACGCCATCTACACCATTGCCATGGCCTTTTTGGTGGCGTTCTTTTATATCAGCGTGGCCGTGCTGCTCTTCCGCGCTCGATCTGATGATCCGGTTGCCCTCTTTTCGTCCATCGGGCTGATGCTCTTTGGCGTCTTCTTTTATGAGTATATCGATTCGGTGCGCGTCCTGGGGCCAGGCATGGACGCCGCATTGAACATTCTGCCCTTTGTCAGTCTGGTCTGGTTTGTCCAGCTTTTCTATCTCTTCCCCGATGGTCGCTTTGTTCCACGGTGGACGCGCTGGGCATCGCTCAGTTGGATTCTCGCACCCTTTGTATTGACCCCCATTTTGATGGCTGACCCTGAAATCTGGGGGCCGCTGATCCAGTTTACGGTCATCATCTGCCTGCTCTTTACCTGCATTGTCGCGCCGATCTACCGTTATCGTCAGGTCTCCACCCCGATTGAACGCCAACAGACCAAGTGGGTGCTCTTCGGGCTGCTGCAGTTGGTCGGGTTGAGCATCCTTTTTGGTGATATCTTGCCCTTCTTTTGGCCGGTGCTGAATCTCAACGGCACGCTGCCCGAAATGGTCAACACCTTTTTGCAGGCAGCCTCGATGTCGCTGATGCCCATCACCATGGCCATGGCCGTCCTGCGTTACCGGCTGTGGGAGATTGACCGCATCCTCAACCGGACGATGGTCTATATCCCGCTGACCAGCATCCTGACCGTGATCTACAGCACATCGATCAGCTTTTCACAGCGGCTTTTCTCCACAGTGGCGGGAGAGACTTCGCCCGCGGTGGCGATCTTCACGACCATCCTCCTGACAACGACGTTCACCCCCATCAAGAATGGGCTGCAGGCGTTGGTGGATCGCTCGTTCAAGGAACCGCTCGACCCCCTCAAAGAGTTGAAGGCATTGGAGCAGCGCATCTTCAACGTGGTGGACCTGCTGGACCAACCGGCCATGGCGCGGCGGATCGGCGAACAGATCATGAGCAGCTACGACCTCGAAGGCGTGGCGATCTACCTGCGTACAGGCGAGCAGATGCGGCTGGTGTATGTGTCGCCGCGCTGGTCTGTGCGCCAGGCGGTAGAGCGGCTTCCGCTAGAATGGCAGGGACAGGTCTTGGGCCATTTGGTGTTGGGGGCCAGGCACGGCGACGAGGACGTTACGCCGGAAGAATACGCCGCGTTGCAAGAGACGGCGCGGCGCATTGCCTTTGGGTTACAGCGTTTGACACACCTGACACCTCCCCGCACCTAGCCGGATTGGCACGTCCCCCCGGCGTACACTGCCCGGTCACACCCGTCTTGTCGCCAAACCGCAGGTGACAAAAATCGCGATGGCTGGTATGTTTTGCCTAAACGCAGTGCAAACCTTACTGAAAAAAGGAGCAAACGCATGAATTCGGCTGTGCAATCACGCGCCTCCAGGCTGGCGTTGCTCATGGCGTTGATACTTGGCCTGACCTTGACCCTGACTGCCCTGATCCCGGCGATGCTGCTGGCCGCACCGCTGCATCAAGAGGCTGAACCGGTGATCATTGGCTACTACCAGTCGGAGGTCATGCCCGCCGGTCCCGACGCGCAGTTGCAGATCTCGCTCACGCTCTACGATGACGAGACCGCCGAAGTGGTCAGCGATTATCTGGAGGGTGAACCGCCCATTGTCGAGGTTGGGACATGGGTGCAAAACGAGGACGGGTCGGTGACGCTGACGGTCACCGGCACGGATACCGAACCCTACGAACAACCGATTGAACTTACCCTTGAACTGGAATCAGACGGATCGCTGTCGATCCCCGGTGTGGAGGGCGGCGCATTTGGCACGGAGGGGCTGACGCTGGCCCCGGCAGAGATACCTGTCCAAGAACCGGCCATCACACCCACAGTTGAGATCGCACCAACCGCCACCGTCACCGCTGCCGCTGAGATTACCTTGCCCGCCACGGTCACGGAGGCGCGCGGGATCACGCTGCCCAGCCAAATCACCGCGACTGCAGAGGTAGAACCCGCCGCGGAGGAGCCAGTTGCAGAGGAGCGTGAGGTTGAAGTCTATCTGTCCGACCTGCTGCCGGTCGAGATCGGCGAGGGCCGCCAGATCACCCTGACGGTGAATGTGGACGGCACGGTGGAGATGGTCACCGACCAGATGAACGGCGAGCCGCCGCTGGTCGAAAGTGGCGAATGGGCACGATCCAGCGGCGTCCTGACCGTGACGCTGACTGCCGATGCCGAGGGAGCCTATGACGAGCCGGTAGTCTACGCCTTTGAGGAGCAGGAGGACGGCACGTTGGTGCTGCCAGGCGAGGAGGATGGCCCCTTTGGCAGCGAGGGGTTGACCCTGGCCGCGGCGGCGCCGGAACCGGAAGGCGAGGCCGAGGATGCTGCCGGGGTCTATGCGTCCGACATCCTGCCCGCGGCCATCGAGCCGGGTATGATTATCCTGGCAATCCTCTATGATGACGGTGATGCCCAGGTCAGCAGCTACTACCTGAACGGCGAACCGCCCATCGTCGAGATCGGCGAGTGGTCGGCGAGCGGCGACGCCACCGTGACGATCACCGCCACCGGCACGTTGGAGAGTGATTACGATACGCCCACGTCTGCGGTCTTCGACGTGACCGATGCCGGGTTGGTGGCGGGCAGTGTGACGCTTAACCGTCTGCGCGCCGCCGCGCCGC
>CAZYQJ010000297.1:0-6671 GCA_964649925.1 uncultured Litorilinea sp. | reverse complement strand
AGGGCGCGCGGCAGGTCCAGCCCCAGGATGGTCAGCCGGTCGAAGGGCGCAAAGGCCAGTTCGCCCAGCAGCACGGCATCCACGTCCAGATGGACGCCGCGCGCAAAGCGCGAGATGAGGATCACGGCAAGGCTAAAGAGCGCCGGAAAGACCAGTCCAATGGCGGCGTCTTCCTTGACCAGCCGCGTCCCGGTGAGCATCTCCACCAACGCCACGGTCAGCAGCCCCATCGCGGCCGCGCCCAGGATCAGCAGGGGCGAGGCTAAATCCTGCACCACAAAAAAGGCCAGCACAATCCCCAGCAGCACCGTATGGCTGATGGCGTCGCTCATCATGGCTGTGCGGCGCAGCACCAAAAAGACGCCTGGCAGCGCACAGGCCGCGGCCACCACGACGGCAATGGCCTGAATTTCAAGAGAAGCGCTCATCGTCGGCCTCCTGGTTGGTCATCTGCGCCGTTGGCAGAGTGGCCCAACAGGCGTCGCGCCTGGTCCACCCCGGATGGCGTCAATGCCCACTGCCCAGGCGCGGTCTCGCGTACCAGGCCGGATTCGGCCAGCGCAGCCAGCCCGGCGTCTACCGATTGGGGCCGCGCGCCCGTTACGCCGATCACGCGCGCCGAATGCGCATGCGATAGGTCTTGGTGTTGGGCCGCCAGCCGGTAGAGGTTGGTCAGCACCTGGTCAGTCTGCAGGCGGCGGCGGTTGCGCTGGTGGACAATCCAGTTCCAGACCAGCCCGCGGTTGGGCGCGAGCAGCAGCGAAATCGCTACGATCACGCTGGCGCAGAGGACGATCACCGGGCCGGTGGACAACCCGCTGCCCAGGCTGCTGACCAGCGTGCCAGCGACCCCGGCCAACGCCCCAAAGATCGCGGCCAGCACCACCATCCACCCCAGCCGGTTTGTCCACTGGCGCGCCGCGGCGGCAGGGGCCACGACCATCGCGCTCATCAAGACCACGCCCACGGCTTGCAGCCCGATCACGATCGCGACCACCAGCAGCGCGGTGAGCAGGATTTCCAGCCCCTGCATCGGAAAGCCCAGGCTGGCCCCAAAGTCCCGGTCAAAGCTCAACAGCTTGAACTCTTTCCAGAAGAGCGCCAGCAACAGCAGCGCGCCCCCGCCAAAGATCGCCATGACGATCACGTCACGGGTCAGGAGGGTGGCGGCCTGGCCGAACAAAAAGGTCGTCAGCCCGGCCTGGCGCGCGTCGGGGTTGCGCTGCAGCCAGGTGAGCAGCAGCAGCCCAAAGCCGAAAAAGACCGAGAGGATGATGCCCAGCGCGCTGTCCTCTTTGATGCGCGTGTACCGGGTGATGCCGATCATGAGCAGGATGCCCGCGATGCCCGCGGCAGCTGCGCCCAGCATCAAGACCACCGGGTTTTTCTGGCCGGTGAGCATAAAGGCCAGCACCACGCCGGGCAGCGCGGCGTGTGACATCGCGTCCCCCAGCAGGCTTTGGCGGCGCAGCATGGCGAATGACCCCAGCGCGCCGCTGACCAGCCCTAGCACCGCTGCGCCCAGGGCGACGGTGCGCAGGGTGTAGTCAAAGAAAAGAGCGTATAACAGCCCTTGTGCGTCCATGGCTATGACTGGGCCTCCGGCAGCGAATGGGCCGTGACCGGTGCGGTCTCCGGCGGAGCAGCCTCGGCGTGACCGTTGCCGTTGCGCGTGAGAAAGCCGACGCGCCCGCCATAGGTCAGGCGCAGATTTTCTTCGGTAAAGACGTCGGCCACCGGCCCGCTGGCGATGCGCCGCACGTTGAGCAGCGTCACCCAGTCAAAATATTCGGGCACGGTCTGCAGGTCGTGATGCACGACAACCACGGTCTTGCCTGCGGCGCGCAGTTCTTTGAGCAGCGTCACGATGGCGCGCTCGGTGGTAGCGTCCACGCCTTGAAAAGGTTCGTCCATGAAATAGACCTGGGCATCCTGCACCAGGGCGCGCGCCAGGAAGGTGCGCTGCTGCTGCCCGCCTGAAAGCTGGCTGATCTGGCGGTGGGCGTAGTCGATCATGCCGACTTTCTTGAGCGCCTCTAGCGCCAGGGCGCGTTCGTGGCGGCCTGGGCGGCGGAACCAGCCCAGCGCGCCATAGCGCCCCATGGTGACGACATCCAGCACATTGGTGGGGAAGTCCCAGTCCACGCTGCCGCGCTGGGGCACATAGCCGACCAGTTTGCGCTGATCTGCGTAGGGCCGCCCGTAGATCAACACCTGGCCTGCGGCAGCAGGCAGCAGCCCCAGAATCGCCTTGATCAAGGTCGTCTTGCCAGCACCGTTGGGGCCGACAATCGCCATCAGCGTGCCCGCGGGGACGGATAGATCGACATCCCACAGGACGGGGCGTTCGCCATAGGCGACGGTCAGGTCGGTGACCTCGATGGCCGGGCTAGTCAAGCGGGTATCGGTTGCCGTGTTCATGGTCATTCTCCCAACAACGCGCCGACAATGGTGTCAATGTTGTGGCGCACCATGCCAATGTAGGTTCCTTCGGGTGTGCCGGGGTTGCCCATTGCATCTGAGAACAACTGGCCACCGATCTCGACCTGGAAGCCCTGTGCCTCGACCGCGGCCTGAAGCGCCTCGACATTGCGGACAGGCACGGAGGATTCGACAAAGATGGCAGGGATTTGATGATCCACGATGAAATCGGCCAGGTCGCGCACATCTGCCGTACCGGCTTCGGTGGCCGTGCTGATGCCCTGCAGCCCGCGCACCTCAAAGCCGTAGGCGCGGCCAAAGTAGTGGAAGGCGTCATGGGCGGTAATCAGCACGCGCTGTTCAGCGGGAACACGGTCGGCCTGCTCCTGCACATAGGCGTGCAGCGTTTCCAACTCCTCCAAATAGGCGGCGGCGTTGGCTTCATAGGTGTCACGCACGGCTTCGACGGCCTGGCTCCACAGCGTCACGTCGAACCAGATGTGCGGGTCGTATTGGTCTTCATAGGCGGCCCAGGGCAGCAAAAGCGAGGGGTCTACAGCTTCGGCTACAGCCGTGACCGTCTTGCGCTGGCCCAACTGCTCCATCACCTCGGCGAGTTGGGCTTCGAGAAAGAGGCCGTTGTAGAAGATGATATCGGCCTCTTGTAACAGGGTGAGATGGGGGTCTACGCCCGCGCCCATGAGTCCGGTCACCTGGGCATGGTCGCCGCCCACGATCTGGGCAATGTCGGCGATCTGGCCGATGGTCGTGACAACCTGGAGCAGGCCATCTGCGTCTCTGGCACTGGCGCGCGGCGAAGCGCACCCGGCCACTAGGCCCAGGATCAACAGCAAAGCAAACAGCAGGGAAAAGTGTGTGTGGTGTCGATTCAACATCGTTCCATTCTCCTTGACGACCGGCAGACGTGCGCCGGTTAGACCTTGATAAAGATCACACAGGCTGTACAGGTTATTTAGCCTGCGTGAACTTTTGTGACAATATACACTACAACACTTTTTGTGTCAACTAAATTTTGTGCCAGCCTTACTTAAGTCAGGTCTGTGTCAGGATGTCAGACCTGGTCGTTGTAGGATGGTATTCTAGATCTAAGGTGCTGGTACTGCTGCCGACGGGCATTCTAAAGGAGAAATGCATGAAGGCGATTGTCTACACCCAGTACGGCCCCCCCGAGGTTCTTCAGTTTACGGAAGTAGAAAAACCCACGCCCAAAGATGATGAAGTCTTGATCAAGGTGCATGCCGCGTCCGTCAACGCGGCTGACTGGCGCATGATGCGCGCACACCCATTCTTAGTTCGTTTCGTGTCCGGGCTGCTCAGGCCAACAATCACTATCCTTGGCGCTGACGTAGCGGGGCGCGTGGAGGCGGTGGGCAGAAACGCAAAGCAGTTTCAGCCTGGTGATGAGGTATTTGGCGACCTATCCGCGTCTAGTTGGGGTGGTTTTGCCGAGTATGTTGCCGTGCCTGAGAGCGCCATTGCGCCGAAATCGGCCTGCTTAACGTTCGAGGAAGCCGCGGCTCTACCGATGGCGGCGGTCTCTGCCTTGCAGGCGCTGCGCGACAAGGGCCAGGTTAAGCCGGGGCAAACGGTGCTGATCAACGGCGCGTCGGGCGGCGTCGGTACATTCGCCGTGCAGATTGCCAAAGCACTGGGTGCAGAAGTCACCGCCGTATGCAGCACAAGCAAAGTAGAACAGACACGCGCGCTGGGCGCAGACCATGTCATTGATTATACGCAGGAAGATTTCAGCCAAAACGGGCAACGCTATGACGTGGTTCTGGCTGTCAATGGCAGCCGCCCGCTTTCGGCGTACCAGCGTGTCCTGGCCCCGCAAGGCGTTTATATCATGATCGGAGGCTCGTCTTCCACGCAGCTCTTCCAGGCGATGATCCTGGGCCCGTTATACTCCAGGAAAGATGGTCAGGCGTTCGGCAACCTGACGGCGAAACCAAACCCACAGGATCTAATGGCCGTGAACGAACTGGTTGAGGCCGGTAAGGTGATACCTGTCATCGATCGCCGTTATCCACTGCATGAAGTCCCTGAGGCGATCCGGTATGTTGAGCAGGGTCATGCCAAAGGCAAAGTCGTCATTACTGTGGTTCCCGGCGAAGGGGGGTAAGCAAGCGCTTCTCACCTTGCAGCGAGGGCGATATTTTTCTGCAGCGCGTTCAAGAATGCCGGGTCATCGATCATCGGCCCGAAGCGTGGTTCCACTTCTTCGGCAAGCCAGAGCCATGCTGGGATATCTTCCGGCTGTGCAACGGCCATGCGCGCCATCGGTATCGTTCAGTCGCGGCTTTTGACCAGCATCTCCCAGGCGCCGCGCTGGCAGATTTCGTCCTTTTGGTTGAGGATTTCTACCTTGAAGGTGACCAGCCCGCCGCCCAACCGCGGCATAGGTTTGGTCTCCGCCACGGCCACGCGCACGCGGATCGTATCGCCGATCAAGACTGGTCGCTGCATCTTCCACTCGTTCACGCTGCGGAAGGCCAGCGTCGTGCCTTCCAAAAAGCCCAGCCGCACCGCCAGCCCGCTGGCAATGCTCAGGATCAACAGGCCGTGCGCCACGCGCTGCCCAAACATGTGTTCCTTGCTGTATTCGGCGTCGGTGTGGATCAAGTTCCAATCGCCCGACAGCGCGGCGAAGTTGACGATATCGCTCTCGGTGATCGTGCGCCCGGTGCTGGTGACTTCTGCGCCGATCTCGAATTCTTCAAAATACAGCCCCATAGGGCGGGTCAATTTGCGTGAGGTCATGTCTTTTCCGGCAGGGTTGACAGGTCGTTTTGATCTGGCGCGATCATACACCAGCCAGGGTGGATCGCCAAGCCATCCGCCGCAGAGCGCGCTGTAGACCGGTTGGTTGTTTGCGTTCTTCCTGGGTACAATGCGAGAAAGCGCGCCGGGAATGGTAATTCCTGGCCCAACCTGATCCTTTTCGACTGCCCACCTGTGCGGGAGACGCAACATGCAAACCGACTTACGCGGCCGCGATTTCATCAGCGACATGGACTTTAGCAAAGAAGAGATCGAGACAGTGATCGACGTCGCGCTCAAACTCAAGCGCGACCGGGCGCTGGGCGTGCCCCATCCCCTCCTGCGTGACAAGGCGATCGCGCTGCTCTTCTTTTTCACCAGCACGCGCACACGATCCAGCTTTGAGGCGGGTATGGCACAGTTGGGCGGGCACGCTGCGTTTATTGATTCGACCACGACGCAGATCAGCCACGGCGACACGGCCAAAGAGATCGGCGAGATCTACGGGCGGTATTATGACGGCATCGCCATCCGCCAGTGTGACTGGGGCGTGGGCAACCGCTACATCAACGAAGTGGCCCAGGCCAGCCGTGTGCCTGTCCTCAACATGCAGTGTGATGTGTACCATCCCTTCCAGATTTTGGCTGACTTGTTGACCATCATAGAGAAGGTGGGCGACCCGCGCGGCAAGACGATCAACGTAAGCTGGGCCTATGCCAGCAGCTATCAGAAGCCGATCTCTGTGCCGCAAAGCCTGATTTTGCAGATGACGCGCTTTGGCATGAACGTGCGTCTGACCCATCCGCCCGAATACAAACTCATGCCCGATATCGTGCAGCAGGCGCAGGACAATGTGAAGCGTCACGGCGGCAGCTTTGAGGTGTTGGACGACTTTGACGCCGGATTCAAGGAGGCCGATATCGTCTATCCCAAGAGTTGGGGTGCGCTGCTCACGACGACTGACGACGCCGAGAGCGCCCAGATCGGCAAGAAGTACACCGACTGGATCACTGACGAGCGGCGCATGGCGTTGGCAAAGCCCAATGCCATCTATATGCACTGTCTGCCCGCAGACCGCAACATCGAGGTGACCGACGCTGTGATCGACGGGCCGCAGTCGGTGGTCTATGATGAGGCGGAAAACCGGCTGCATGTGCAAAAGGCAGTCATGGCGCTGACCATGCGCTAGGCGGCCTGCCGGTTCATCAGGCCGTTTGGTTGGCGTGTAACATACGGTCATTTTGCGAGACGATAGAAACAGCAGAAAGAAACACTAGGAGATAACCGTGGCTCAAATTCCTGAATCTCATGCAGACCTTCTGCAAAAAAGGGCCTATGCCCATCTCGCCACCGTAGACGCCGACGGTGCGCCGCAAGTCACGCCTGTCTGGGTGGAGTATGACGGCGAGAATCTCTTGATCAACAGCGCGCGCGGGCGCAAGAAGGACCGCAATATGCGCGCCCGCCCG
>CAZYQJ010000296.1:5049-6685 GCA_964649925.1 uncultured Litorilinea sp. | reverse complement strand
TGCGCAATCTGCGCAATGACAAGCTCTACCGTGAAGGCCGCGAGGTGCTCACCGGCGATGGCAAGTCCGTCAAAAAGACCGACCACCGCATCATGCGCGCTCTCAACAAAAAGACCGCTTTCGGGCAAGAGGTCGCGCATACCTCCTGGCTCATGCATGAGTTCAAGACGTTGGAGAGGCTTTATGAGGCAGGCGCATCTGTTCCGCGCCCGATCTCGGTGGATGGGAACGCCATTCTCATGCAGTACTTTGGCGACTACAATGTAGCGGCCCCGACGCTGCACGAAATTCGCCTGGATCCCGCCGCGGCGCGCCGCCTGCTCGACGAGGTGATGTATAACCTGGAGTTGATGTTGCAGAACGACCTGATCCATGGCGACCTGTCGCCCTATAACATCCTCTACTGGGAAGGCGACATGACCATCATCGACTTCCCCCAGGTGACCAACGCCAAGGGCAACAGCAGCGCCCGCTCCATCCTCAACCGGGATGTGCGCCGCGTCTGTGAGTACGTCCAGTTGCAGGGCGTCAACGCCAACCCGCGCGCCCTGGCCGACCATCTCTGGCGGCGTTATCAGGAGCGCAGCGCCAACGACATCCTGGCCGACCTGTCGCGCACGCTGGCGCAGTTCGACCAGGATGAGCAGTAGGAGCATGGTTCAGTGGGGTGTGGAGATCATATCAACGATCTCCACACCCCATCCAGCTTTTACCAGCCGTACTGCTCCGGCCCCCAGGGCCGTGTGACCAACTCCTGCTTCAACGTGATCGCCCGGCGGTCGGGCACATCCTCATAGGCGACCACGCCTGCTCCAACCACGCTGTAGACACCGATTCGCCGCCCAGGCATGATAATGGCGTTGACCCCCGTGCGGCAGTAGTCCCCAAAGTAGGCTGCGTTGGAGGCGTGGGCGGGCCGTTCCCAGCGGCCCTTGATACGCCAGGCCGTCACGCCATCATCAAAGCGCAGATTGCCGCACACCGTAGCCGCGCCAAAATCCGCGGCCTGCCCTGCCACACCCCAGATTTCACAGTAGTGATAGCAGTAGACCGTATCGAGTGCCACGCCGCTGAACTCCGCGCCGTGTGCATAGATGCCGCGCGGCCCTAGCGTGGTATGCCCCCCGATCAGGCAGTAGTCGCGTACCAGCGTCCCCGGCCCTACCACCACCGGCCCATCCAGGATCGCGCCGTTGAGGATCTGCGCGCCGTCGCCCAACCAGACATCGCCGCGGATGACGACCCGGTTGCCGATGGTGCAGCCCTGCCCCATCACCACCCGGCCCTCAATCTCCGCACCGTCGTGGATGGAACTGCCTTTAGGCACAATGTTCGTCTCCAGCGTACAGCGTTCTGCCTCGATGACCCGCGTGTTCGCCTCCAGGATATGCCACGGCTTATCCAGATCGACATGATACCCAGGGGCCATCAGCGCCCCCACCGGCACGCCTTCGTCGATCATCATCTGCAACGACTGGGCGATCTCGGCCTCCAACGGTGGCATCCCGCCTACGGGCACACGCTCCATGATCCCCGGATTGTCGCGCAGATAGGACAGGTGGCTCTGTGCCAGCGCATAGACGCCCGCCAGCCGGTAGGATCCCTGGCGCGCATGGCCCTCAACGCCCGCCAGCCG
>CAZYQJ010000296.1:0-5039 GCA_964649925.1 uncultured Litorilinea sp. | reverse complement strand
TCGCCCTCCACATGCGCCACCAGCCAATCGTGGGGCTGTTCTTCACCCAGCGGCTGCACCAACGCCAGCGCGCCGTCCTCACCTTCAGCCCACGCCGCCATGACCGCGGCCAGGTTGTCGCGCGCCGTCACCAGGTCGCCCGCCACGATCAGGCAATCGCCCTCTACCAGCGACGCCCCTGCCAGCGCAGCCTCGGCAGTGCCGCCCATCCCCGGCTGCTGCACAAAACGCACCGCCGCGCCACAGTTGCGCAGCGCGGCGCGCACACTGGCTTCCCCCGCGCCCACGACCACCACCACGCGCGTGATGCCCAGTGCGGCCAGGTCGTCCACAATGCGCCGCACGACCGGGACATTGGCAATCGGAAAGGCGGCCTTTTGGCGCACCACGTTATACGGCCAGAAGCGCGTCCCCTGCCCTGCCGCCAATACCACCGCACCTGCCAGGCTGCGCTGTGCCATCATTCACCCTTTCTAAGAAATGCGTCGATCACCGCACAGGTCGCCAAGATCATGCTGCGCTGCGGCTCCGGCAGCGCGTCGCGCATCAATGCCACGGTCTCGCCATAGAGGGCCAGCCCCGCACGCACCTGCATAGGCAGCAGCGGCGCCTGCGGGTTCTCAACCACCAGCCCAAACGCGGCATGGCGCAGCCGCACCCACGCTGAATCCTCGCCCACAGCGCGGTTGATGGCGTCCCAGGTGCCGTTGTCACCCGCCAGCAGTACCCCGCGCTGCACCATGACCACCCCGGACAGGCCCCAGGACAGCCCAAACTGGGCGTTGAGCAAGCGGCCCGTATCATCGCGCCGCAGCCCTTCCAACCCCTTGTGGGCTTCCTCGATCCAGCCTACCAGCATCTCGGCTGCAACTCGGTCAGCGCGCGCCTGCATGGCGTCATCCCAACGAAACGCCCGCGCCTGCGCCTGAATCGCGGCGAAATAGCCGCCGCGATCCACTACCGTCTGCGCCGTACGCAGCCCTATCACGTTCTGGCAGGCCGCCTCCGGGTCGCTGAAGATGCGCGCCACCGAGGCGGGCGTATGCGTGCTGACCACTACCAGCCGCCCATCGATCAGGTGGCTGCCATCACCCGCTGGACGCGCCTCGTCGCTGGGCGCAAAGCGCACCAGGTCCACATCACTGTACGGGCCAGCGTCCCCGCGCGCGTGGCTGCCCATCAACGCAATGGCCGCTATCTCCGGCCCGTCGAAGCGGCGCGCCAGCGCGTCCAGATCGAGTGCAGGCGGGCCAGGTACGCTCATGCTACACTCTGCGCATCCAGGCGTGCCTTTGCATGGCCGCGACGGTACCGGTTGAGTGCGATCCCCACAGCCAAGAACAGAAGCACGCTGATCAGCCCATTCACCGGCGAGACGATCAACTCGCTGCTGGAACTGAACACAATGTGATCGTCGAGGATCAACTGATTGACAAAGGCATCCTCTACCATGTGCATCAGCACAGCTGGCCAGATGGAGCCGGTCAGCAGCCGGATCTCTCCGTAGACAATGGCCCAAACCAGCATAACGGCAATCGACACCAGGATAAACACCCCGACCGGCAGCGCCGTAAAGTCCTGAAGCAGGGATCGATCTAGGAAGAAAAGATAGTAGGGAATGTGCCATGCACCCCAGATCAGCCCGACGAGGAGATGTCCCACGTAATCGTTCATGCCGAGCGAGTGAACCTTCGGCGTGAGATACCCTCGCCACGCGGCCTCTTCAAAGAAATTCTTGACAAACTGCGGCACGATACCGAGGACGAACGTCTGCACAATGAGCCCCAGCGTAGCCAGTGACAGCCCTGGGAAGGTGACCAACTGCAAGCTGCGACCTATGCCGAGCGCAAGCGCCGTAAGCACCGGATAGGCCAGCAGAGCGACGACATACCAGACCC
Organism: uncultured Litorilinea sp.; assembly: GCA_964649925.1. Classification (GTDB taxonomy): domain Bacteria; phylum Chloroflexota; class Anaerolineae; order Caldilineales; family Caldilineaceae; genus QEUY01. The sequence goes on along the minus strand of CAZYQJ010000296.1, from coordinate 3,141 downwards.
CGTTGCCGCGAAAGTTGGGCTTGATGCCGAAGTCCGCCCAACCATCCCCGGCGAAAGCGCGCAGCAGGAACACCAACAAGGTGGGCATCACGATCCACAGAAGGATGCCAAGCCCCTGGGTGGACGGATTGCCCATCGCTACATCCAGCCCTCGACCGACCCAACCAATTCCCAAAACGACCACGGTGAAGATGGACAAGTTACGCAGGGTAACTCGGTGGTTCATCTCCAACCAATGCGCTCGTCCCATCCTGTTGCCAATCACACTGCCCTTCCTTTCAATCGTTGTTGCTGCAATGAGTAAGTCAGTGTTCACAACGGCGAGTGTATGGCACATGTCGCTATTGAGCTACTAATCGTGACGGAATACAGGTGTCTGGTATGCGCTAGTCCTGTGTATCAGCGTATGCCAGGCGCGTGGGTGGGTACGACGTCAAGATGCTCGCCCCGGCGCAGCGCCAAGCCCTCGTCAATCATGCGAAAAATGTCATAGGCAGGGCGGTAACCGATCAGCCGCGCCCCTTTACTCAGGTCAAAGGCGTACTGGGTCGGCACATGGCCCGCCAGCCGCACATCCACATAGGGGAATCCCAACTTTTCGGCCAGGTAGGGGATCGCCTCCTCCCAGGTAAACGCCCGCGGCGCAGCCAGGTGAAAGACCTGCCCCACTGCGGCGGGATTACCCAAGGCCGCCATAAACCCCACCACAATGTCATGCACGTCGGCAATGTGCTTCTGGTAGCTGCGCCCCTGTGCATCGCGCGCCAGCACCAGACAGCGCGGGCCGTATGTCGCCGCAGCCGCCTCCAGTTGGCGGCGCACAGCCTCCGCCTCCGCCCCTGCCAACGCCGCATAGGTACGCCGCCAGTGATCCAGATAAAACTGGCCGAATTCCAGGATTTCATCCCCGGCCACCGTCAGCGCAAAGCGAAAGATGGTGAGGGGCAGTCCCATAGTGCGCGCATAGCCCCGGCACACGTCTTCGCCCAGGTGCTTGGTCAGTGCGTAGATGCCGCGCGGCTCCAGCGGGAAGTGGTCTTCCTGGATCGGCTCAGCCACGCCGCCGGGCAGGTACTTGTCATAGATAGCGTCTGAACTCGCAAAGAAGAACTGCCGCAGCCCATCGCCCAGCCCTTGCGCCGCCTCCAGCATGTTAAACGTGCCGCGCACGTTGATCTCAAAATACTCCTCGTTGCTGAACGGCCCGCCGCCCTGAAAGGCCGCGCCCAGGTGGCAGATGACCTCCATCCCGGCGACGGAAGCCTGCACGTCGTCGGGGTTCGTGAGGCTCCCCTCGACCAGTTCGACCGGCAACCCCTGCAGCTTGTCCGAACGGCGGTCGCGCGGCCAGACCAGCCCGCGCACCTCATGGCCCGCCGCGGCGAGCGTCTTCGCCAGGTTAGCGCCGATCCGCCCGGAAATCCCTGTGACCAGAACGCGCATCGATCCTCCCTTCCCGCGCAACGTGCTAGATCGTCACCGGCACGCGCGCTTCGATCTTGTCCTCGTCCAACACCAATCCTAACCCCGGCAGGTCAGGCAGCCGCACCGCGCCCTGCTCCGGCGTGTAGAGTACTGCATGAAAGTTCTGCTTGGTCGGCTGGCCGCGCATCAAGTACTCCACATAGGGGACTGCTGCCGAGGACTGTGCGGCGGCGACGTGCAGCGCGGGCAGGAGTGAATGGCCGTGCGCCACGACGGGAACCTCGAACGAGGACGCCAACGCCACCACCTTGACCAGTTCGGTGATCCCGCCGGTCCAGTCCGGGTCGTTCTGCAGAAAGTCCACCGCACCGTTGACCAGCAGTTCCTTGGTCTGCCAGCGCGTGTAGATATGCTCGCCGGTGGCGATGGGCACGCGCGCCGCCGCACGCAGTTTTCGCAGTTCCGTCACCCGCTCCGGCGGCACCGGTTCCTCCATCCAGAAGGGGCGCACAGGTTCCAACCGGCGCACCATCTCCGTGGCATAGGTCAGGTTCCAGCCCATGAAGGCATCAAACATCAACGTATAGTCGTCGCCCACGGCTTCGCGCACCGCCGCGGCCATCGCCAGGTTTTGCGCCATCCCGGCCTCGCCGTCGCCCGGCCCATAGCGGAAGAACCATTTCTGCGCGCGGTAGCCCATCGCCTTGTATTCCGCCGCCACGGCAGCGGCTTCCTCCGGCTGCACGCTAAAGCCCAACATGCTGGCGTAGGCAGGCACGACAGGGCGCGTCGGCCCGCCCAGCAGCCGGTAGATTGGCTGGCCCCATGCCTTGCCCTTCAAATCCCACAGCGCGTTATCCACCGCGCTGACCGCGGTCATAAACATACCTGACCGCCCATGCCGGTCCATGCGGATCATCTGGTCATAGATCAGTTCAGTCGCCAGCGGGTCGCGGCCGATCAGGAACGGGCGCAGCCGCGCCAGCACAAAGAAATACTGGAAATCCTGCACCGGCCCCCACAGCCCGCTGATGCCCTCATCGGTCTGGATCTCCACATAGGTGGCGCGCAGCGGCGGCGGCTCGCCCGCGGGTTCGCCCGGCGCTGCCGCTGGGTTGAAATAGGCGGCGTACTGGCTCCCCGTCCCCGACAGGCGGTTGCCGCGCGCGTTGAACTCCGGATACAGGTCCAGCGGCTGCGCCTGCCGGTCGCCGGGCGGATACTCCGGCCCTGTGTACCGTCCCGACACCGTAAACACCTGTACATCGGTAATCTTCATGGCTGATCTCCGCGTCTAGATGGGGCCGATTCGCCGCGGGCCGCGATCCATCGCCAGCATGGAGGCGTCAAAGCTGCGCTGCAGCAGGTCACCCTTGATCGCGGCATGGTCGGGATCGTCCCAGAGGTTGGTAAATTCATCAGGGTCTTGGTCGAGATCGTACAACTCGCCCAATCCATGACCGTGATAGACCACCAGCTTATAGCGCGTGTCGCGCATCATGGTGGCAAATGAATGATCAGGTAGGTCGAGCGCATCGTAATATTCACAGCGCACAAAGTCCCGGTGATGATGGGGGGCGGCCTGCCCGCTGAGGATGGGCAGCAGCGACCGGCCCTGCATCCGCTCCGACACGGGCCTGCCCGCCAGTTCTAGCAGCGTAGGCGCGATGTCGGTCAGTTCTACCAGCGCATCGCTGCGTAGTCCTGCCTGAAAGT
>CAZYQJ010000295.1:2946-6722 GCA_964649925.1 uncultured Litorilinea sp. | reverse complement strand
TGTCCGCAGGTCGCGCCCGCTCAATTCGGTGACGGAAAGCGTCTGCCCATCGACATTGAGCAAGACCTTGCCGCCCGTCGGCTCGTACAGCCGCAGCAGACAGCGGCCCAGCGTCGTCTTGCCGGAACCGCTTTCGCCGACAACGCCCACGGTCTCACCGGGCTTGACCGTCAGGTTCACATCGTCCACGGCTTTGAGGTAGCCGACCGTGCGCCGGAACAATCCTTGTTGGACGGGGAAGTATTTTTTCAGGCCTTGCACGTCGAGCAACACATCCTTGCCCAACCTATCTGTGTGCAAAGGCTCATCGTTCCGTGGAGCATTCGTCAAAGCCACAATCTGATCTCCTCGCTATCCAGCGCGTTTGGTTCCTCTAGACATAGAGATAACATCGCACCCGATGGCCCGGCTCGACCTCGACCACGGGCGGGCGCTCGGCGTTGCATACGCCGGGGATGCGCTTTTCGCAGCGTGCAAAAAACGGGCAGCCGCTGTGTACTGCAAAGGGGCTGGGCAAGACGCCGCGGATCGGGTTCAGCCGTGACAGTTCCCCGTCGATGGTCGGGATCGAACGCCACAATGCCTGCGTATATGGGTGAAGCGGCTGCTCGAACAGGGCGTCGGTGCTGGCGTGTTCCATCACCAGCCCCAGATACATCACCATCACCTCGTCGGCCAGCCCGCCGACCACGGTCAGATCATGGCTGATATACATGATCGCCATGCCAAATTCGTTCTGCAGGTCTTGAAGCAGTTCCAGGATTTGCGCTTCGATGGTCACGTCGAGCGCGGTGGTCGGCTCATCGGCGATCAGCAGGCGCGGGTTGCAGGCCAACGCCATGGCGATCATGGCGCGCTGGCGCATCCCGCCGCTAAACTGGTGCGGATACATGTCGATGCGCCGCTCGGCGTGCGGAATGCCGACACGCTACAACAGCCCGATGGTGCGTTCGCGGGCCTCTTCCTTGTTCACGTCGGGATAGTGGGTCAGGATCGCCTCCATGATCTGGTTACCGATGGTGTGAACCGGGCTGAATGAGTTCATCGGTTCTTGAAAGATCATGGCGATCTCTTTGCCGCGGATGCTGCGCATCTGCGAGCCGGTCGGCGGCAGGTCGGAGAGGTTGAGGATATTGTACCCTTTGCCGTTGCTGGAAAGGTGCAGGCGAATCTCCCCGCCCACCTGTTTACCCGGCGGCGACGGGACAATGCCCATAATGGATTGGGCTGTAATGGATTTGCCGCTGCCGCTTTCGCCGATCACGCCCAGGGTCTTGCCCTGGTAAATGTCAAAGCTGATGCCGTCCACGGCGCGGACGGTTCCTTCATGCAGATAGAAATAGACCTGGAGGTCACGTACTTCGAGCAGGGTGTTCTTCTCGGCCATGAGTCTCAATCCATCCATGCAACTGTCCACGAACATCCCCAAGCCGCTGTAACGGGCTGGGGCTAGTTCGTCGAATAGGGGTCGGCAGCGTCACGCAGGCCATCGCCGACGAAGTTAAACAACAACACCGTGCCGATGACGAACAGGGCCGGGATCAAGCGCCAGGGCTGCAGGCTCACCGCCACCAGATCTTGTGCATCGCGCAGCAGCACGCCCCAACTGACCGCGGGCGGCTGCATCCCCAACCCCAAGAAACTGAGCGTGGTCTCACCCAGGATCGAACCGGGCACGGCCAGCGTCAAGGCCACGATCAAATGGCTGGTGAAGCCTGGCAGCAGGTGGCGAAAGATGATGCGCGGCTGGCTTGCGCCCGCAGCCTGTGCCGCCAGGGCATAGTCCTCTTCACGCAGCGCCAGCAGTTTGCCGCGCACGACACGCGCCAGCCCCGACCAACTGACGATGGAGAGGATCAGGGTGATGGCGAAATAGGTGCGGACGACCGGCCAATCGCGCGGCAGCGCCGCGGAGAGCGCCATCCAAAATGGCAGTTGCGGGATCGAGATCAAAAAGTCGATCAGGCGTTGGATAATCTCATCCACCACGCCGCCGAAATAGCCCGACAGCCCCCCCAAGAGCACGCCCAACAGGAAACTCACCGCCACGCCAACCAGCCCTATCGAGAGCGAGATGCGTGAACCGTAGATCACGCGCGAGAAGATATCGCGGCCCAGTTCGTCCGCGCCAAAGAGCATGATCGGGACATCTTCGGCTCCTGTACCAAAGAGGCGGATATTGGTGGGCCAAATGCTCCAGAACTTATAATCCGACCCCGGCACAAAAAAGCGTATCGGGTAGATCTCGCTTTCGTCTTCAGTAAATTCATACTTGAAGGTATCTTGGTTCAGCGTCTTCTCGAACCCATAGACAAAGGGGCGCTGCAGGCCATTGGGGCCAACCCAATGCACACGCATCGGCGGTGCTTGTTGGTAGCCGTCAAAGCGCTCGGTCGCCGTGTACGGGCTGACAAACTCGGCAAAGGCGGCCAGTACATAGAGCACAACCAGCAGCGCCAGCGAAAGCACGGCCAGCCGGTGGCGGCGAAATCGCCAGCGGATCAACTGCCATTGCGTTGCATAGTAGAAGCGATCATCGGTCAGGTCGAGATCTTCGTCAGGCGGAGCAAGCCCGGCGTCCTCCCATTCGTCAATCGGCTGCACAGCGCCGAGCAGTTTCTCCTGCGCCGGGTTCATCTGTTCCTGCAAACTCATTTGCTGACTCCCTCATACCGGATGCGCGGGTCTGACCAGGCTAGATAGATGTCGGAAAGGAGGCTGCCTAATACCGTCAGCGTGCTCAGGATCAACACGATGCTGCCGGTCAGATACATGTCCTGCGCCAGCGTGGAACGCAACAACAATGGGCCGAGGCTGGGGATGCTCAACACGATGGAGATGAGGACTTCGCCGGAAAAAATGGCGGGCAGCAGCCACCCAATCGTGCTGAACAGCGGGTTGAAGGCCAGCCGCACCGGATATTTAAACAAGATCTTCATCTCCGAAAGACCCTTGGCCCGCGCCGTGATTACATACTGTTTTTTCAGTTCGTCCAGCAAATTGCCGCGCAGGACGCGAATCGTGCTCCCCGTACCGGCCAGCCCGATGATAAACAGCGGCAAGATCAGGTGCTTGAGCATATCGGTGAACTTGCCCCACCCCCAGGGCGCGTCCAGGTATTGGGTCGAATAGAGGCCCAATGCCGAGAAGCCAAAGTAGCGGTAGAACGCATACGCCAGGATCATCGCCAGCAAGAACCCCGGCGTTGCCAGCCCGATAAAGCCCCAAAAGGTGGCAATGTAATCGATCATTGAATATTGGTGGGTGGCTGAATAGATGCCGATTGGGATCGCAATTGCCCAAGAGACGATCAGCGACAGGATCGAAATCATCAGCGTCAACGGCAGCCGCTCGGCGATCACCTCATTGACCGGCCTCCCCCACTGGAACGACCAGCCCAAATCCCCGCGGGTCAGGATGCCGCGCATCCACGTTGCATAGCGGACATACGCGGGCTGGTCGAACCCATACATGCGCGTGATGCGCTCGGCCTCCTGTTGGGAGACCTCAATGCCCGACACCCGCAGGTTACTTAAGTAGGTGCTGACCCAATCGCCAGGCGGCAACTCAATGACAAAAAACGACACCATCGAGATCAGAAACAGGATCGGGATCAACATCACCAGACGGCGAATCACATAGACCAACACCGCGTACACCTCCTCCACAACCTACAGATAGGCAGAGACCAGGCCGGGTCGCCCGGCCTGGTCTCTAGTCATTCCTACTTATTCCTCATACCAGAGTTGCTCGCCGGCAAAGTTGGCGGCAATCGC
>CAZYQJ010000295.1:0-2936 GCA_964649925.1 uncultured Litorilinea sp. | reverse complement strand
ATGGGGTACTTCACCCCCTCCACAATCGTGATCATGGGCAGATGCTCGCGGCTCCAGGCGAAGGTATCTTCCTTGAGTTGGTTGAACTCATCGGAACCGGAGACTGAACTCCAGCGCTGAGCGTCTAACTCCACCACGTCCATGATCCATTGCGGCGGCTCTTCCCCTTCCGCGCCGTTCGTGTTCAGCCAGATCTGCCAGGCTGCGCCGATCTGATTGATCTTGTTGCCTGAATAGTCGCTGTCCCAGCCCTGGTCATGGCCCCAGAAGACCGTAGCCTGAAGTTGGTTGGCGTCCAGCCGTTCACCCCACAACTGCGTGTCGATCCGCTTGACCTGAATGCGGATGCCTGCCTCGCGCAGTTGCTCGGTCAGCAGTTCGGCGATTGGCTCCAGGTCGGGCGCATGGGCGGCATGTTCCAACAGGATCGTGAATGTGCTGCCGTCCGGCGCAAGGCGATACCCATCGCCGTCGCGCTCGGTCATCCCGATTTCATCCAACAGGGCGTTGGCGCGATCCAGGTCGTACTGCGAGAACTCCTCGCCCACCGAGACCAGCGGCAGCGATGCAAAGCTATAGTAAATGCTGTCGATGATCTCTTGGCGGTTGATCGCCAGACTCAACGCCTGGCGGAAACGGACATCCTGAGCCAGTTGACGCCAGGTCTCATCCTCAAAGGTCTGGTTCAGATAGAAGATGCTCGAATCGACATGCATGTCGAGCAAGATGGTTCGGTAGCCGCCCGCAGCCTCGTTCTCTTTGTACAGCGGCACCTTGACCAGCCCCGTGCTCTCGCGCAGGAAATCAATGTCTCCGGTCAGCACGCGCTGGTTGACCATCTCGACATCTTCCACCTGCAAGGAGACGATCCGGTCGATATACGGCAGTTGTTTGCCCTCGGTATCCACCTTCCAATAGTAGGGGTTGCGGTCAAAGATCTTGACGCCGGGCGTCTCCGACGGCACCAAGAGCCACGGGTTCAGGGTGGGGTAGCCGACGCAGCGATCCGCGGTGGCATCCCAGTTCTGGCACCATCTTGTGTCAAAGAGTTGCCACCACTCCTCTGTTAGGTTCTCCTCCTCCAACAGAGGCTGAAGTTCTTCCATCGGGGTGTAATCGGGGTGGTATTGCTTCAAGATATGCGACGGGTTGATCAGTTCAGTATAGCCGTTCCAGCCTTCAATTGTGATGTTGCGCAGGAAGCCGCCATAGGGGGCTGCTGCCGTCATCTTGAAGGTGTAGTCGTCGATGATCTCCAACGTCATCGGTTCGCCGCTGGAGGCGTAGCCCGTGCGGAAGCGGTTAGGCACACCGTTGGCGTACAGCTGTTCGTTTCCGTAGATGTTTTCATAGGTAAAGCGGACATCCTCAGTGGTCACCGGCGTCCCGTCTGACCACTTCATACCTTCGCGCAGGTGGAAGGTGAACTCGGTGTTATCGTCGCTCACCTCGAAGTCACGCAGCACATTTCCCTGGATATTCTGCACGCCCAGATCCGGCGCTTGGAGCAGCGGTTCATTGAGCATGCCCAAGACCTCCGGCGCCCAGTCGGCAACGCTGTGCGACGAGTTGATTGTGCCGCCGTAGCGTCCCGGCGCCCAGTTGGGCAGGTTTTCTTCCGAGATCAACACCCCTGGGCCGATCACCTTCGGCTCGGCGGGAAGCCGTTCTTCCAGCGGCGGCAACTCACCCGACGACACCATCTCCGCCAGCGCGGGCGCTTCCAGCCCATCCTCCCCGGATGCCGCCGGGGCTTCGGCTGCGCCCTCCGCTGGTGCCTCCGCTGCCTCTGCCGCAACTTCTTCGACGGGCGCGGACTCCACCTCTGGAGCCGCACTGCCGCCGCATGCGGCCATCAGCAACGCAATCAATAGCACTGCCGTCACCAACCAGCTTTTTCGCATTGGATTCCCCCTCTTATAGATGATCGTGACTTTTGGAACGCGCAAGACTTCCGGCAAGCACACATATCACTGCCGTCACCCATGTGACGCCGGCGGATCAGTCAGCCTTGTGTGCATCGTGACTGCCCAGCGCGAATACACACATCAGACCTGTAGCCTTCTCAAACCACGCGGATGCCGTCGCCTAAGATCCTTGCGATCAACACCCTACGATCAACGAAGCCGATCTGTCTATGAACGAGTCTGCTGCGAACGAGATTACTACGACGAAGGAGATGACAACGTCAAGCGGCCCATACGCCCTGCTCGATGGCAGAACAAAGGCTGCGCGCTGTCAGGTAGTACGCAATACGAATTGTCGGTTGTTTACTGCGTGAACGTACAACCGTGACCTACGCCCAGGGGGAGCCTGCTGCCTGGACAAGAAATTCAGTTCTCGCGGCGTGGACTCTTTTGAGTCAGGGAGTTCCATCACTACGGTAAGGGAGGAGCCGCTTCCACTGATGCACGGTCCGATCCTGGGTAAGAAAAAGGTAACACAGATCGATAATGAGCGTCAAATGCCCCAAAAATGTCGCCCCGGCGCTAGGCTGCGGTGGCGACCTCGGTAAATTCCAGGTTCTGCAGCTTGGCAAATTTACGCAGCGTGCGGCTGACATGGCCGACCCCCAGCGCGCAGTGGTGGGTGGGCGCTTCAGCACACCACGCATCCACAAACTCGGCAGGGCCAAGCCCAAAGCGGATGCGGCTGTTGGTGTTGCCAATCTGCAGGATCGGCCCGGCAATCGACTCCCCCTCGGCGGCCAGAAACTTGAGCCGCCCATCACGCGTCTGGGTGCAGGCGAAGATTGTAACCGGCCCCAGTTTGACGTTGAACTCGACCGACACGCCAAACCCGGCCTTGCCGTGATAGAGGCCCAACCCGCGCAGCAGCGGCTTGCGGTCGCTGATGGCAATATGTCCTGGCCCGTCATGCCCCATCAGCACAAATTGCTCATCGAAGTCCATCGCATAGAACTCGGTGTAGGAACC
>CAZYQJ010000294.1:3411-6735 GCA_964649925.1 uncultured Litorilinea sp. | reverse complement strand
GGTCGTCGATGGGGTCTTCGCGGCGGATGAGGTTGCCGCGGTCGTCATAGGCATAGCGCCAGGTAAAGCCGCGCTTGTCGGTCTTGGCGATCATCTGGTCGCGGTCGTTGTAGGTGTAGGTAACGCTGTTGCCCAGGGCATCAGTCTCCCGCACCAGCCGCATCTTGCTGTCATAGACGTAGATCGTCCGGTTGCCCAGTTTGTCGGTGAAGACAGAGCGCCGGTTTTGCTCGTCGTACTCCAGTTCGCCGGTCTCGCCTTTGGCGTTGCGCTGCTGGCGCACCCGGCCCTGCTCGTCATAGAGGTTTTCGATAAAGGGGATGCCGTCCCCGTCAATGGCCCGCGTCATCGCCTGGGTACCGGGGTCGTACTCATAGCGTGTGGTCCCCTGGTTGGGGTCGGTGACGCTGGTCAGTTGAGCGCTCGGTTCCTGCTGGGCGGCGGAAACGCCCAGGACCGAGGCGGCGACCGTCGGCGCGGAGTAGCCATAGGTCACCACACGGCCCATCGGGTCTTCGATGCGGGTGACATGCCCGTTGCCATCGTAGGTGAGGGTAAAGTTGCGACCGGACGAATCGGTAATCGTGGTCGGGTTGCCGTTGGTGTAGGAGAGGGTGATCTGGTTGCCGTTCAGATCCTCGATGGTTTGCAAGCGGCCATTGCTGTCAAACCGGTAGGTGATCTGTTCGTCGGCCAGGGTCAGCACAAAGCCGCTGCCGTCGGCGGCAAAGGTGTCAAAGTCGCCGGGTTCCCCGACATAGCCGCCGCCACTTGGGCGGAAGGTGGCGCGCCGACCGTCGGCATAGCGCACCTTATAGCTGCCATCCTCCTGTGGATAGACGCGCATATCCAACTCGGATGACCAGCCGCGGCCAAAGATGCCGTCCGCACCGTCCCGGCTGTTGTAATAGCGGACGATGTCCACCGGCAGCCCAGGGGCCGAGACATAGAAATCGCGCTGCCACAATGCCTGATTGCCCGTCACCGGGTTGAGCAGATCCCCGTCCGACTGGCTCCAGTCGTTCGATCCCCAGGATCGCTCGATCCGGTTGACGCGCGTCTGCTCGTCGGGCGTACAGTCCCACTGGTAGGTGACATCCACCCAGTCGTTGCCGATCATACCCAACTGCTGGGCCGCGGTCTCCGAGACGTTGACGCCCGCCGGGTTGGTCACCAGTTGTCCAAACTGGTTCAGCCCGTTGTTGTAGTTGTTAAAGTAGGCGGCCTCCGCTTCGGGCAGGCCCTGGGGCAGATCGGTAAACAGACGCCGGGGGTGCAGGGGGTCGTCGTTGGCGTTCCAGTAGTTGTCGTCCTGGTTATGCGGGGCGACATCGGTGATCACCAGGTTTTCCATGATCTCGGTGTGCAACTGCACCGTAATCGAATAGACGATGGAACTGGTGTAGCCGTGCGAGTACTCGATGCCCCGGTTCGCCCGCGAGATATAGACATCGGGCAGATCGGCGGAGAGGTCGGTATAGATCGATCGTGTGGCAAAAACTGTATAGGTCGGGCAAGGGTCCCCCACCGCGGCGGTTCCCACGCTGCCCTGCGACCGGACGTTGTTGAACTCATCTACCAGACGCCGCCATTCGCGGTCGAGCCACTGGACCAGCCGCGCATAGGCATCGCCGTCGAGTTGGCTGCGCAGGTCGTCCTGCGACTTGCGCAGGATGGCGCGCAGCCGCCCGTTGTAGTCCATGGCGGCAATGGCGGCCTGCTTCTCAGCGAGCGTTGCCTGTACGTCGCGAAGGGCTACAGCGGCCTCCGCATCCAGATCGGCAATGGCCGCGGTCTCGGCGTCAATCACCGCCTGCACGCGCGCAATCTGAGCAGGGGCAAAACCTAGATCATCCGCCAGCACGTCGGCGTTGGGCAACAGCGTTTGAAGAACGGCTTTTTCGCCTAGCGGTGCAGTCTGGGTATTGGTCTTGTTGACAATGGGCAAAAAGACAGGGCCGGTCTGTGCGGGGGCCGCGGGGTCTTGGGTAGGCAGGGCGCGTGCAGGGTTCGCCAGGCGCGCGATAAATGCAATAAACGAAGACGTGCCCGACGCGCCCAATGCCCACAGACTCTGCCAAAACGACGCTGCAGACCCCTGATCTGAATCGGTTTGCGCTTCAGGATAGGGAAAACGCAGCCCGCCCTCGCCGTCACGCTGGAGCGTGCCGGAAATGGACATCAGTTGAGAAGAATAATCGGGGAGCGAGGGGGAAAGCGCGGATGCCGTGGGCGCTGGCGGCGGCAGGAGGGTGACAACAAGGCTGATAATGACCAGCAACGAGATCAGCCGGAGCAGTTTAAGTCTGGGTTGCGCGTTCATCTGCGAACATCCTTCAAGAAGATGATCACCGCGTAAGCTCGAATGGGCTATCCGCCAGGAAAGATGAACGCGTCAATCACACAGACCCAGAGGTAGAGGCACGCTGCAGTCAAACCACAATCCTACCGTGGTCTGCTTCGTTCTCTACCTAGCAGGAAAGCCTGCTGGGGAAGGTTTGGGGCAAGCGTGATGAATCGGGCGCGAGGAGTGATGAACTGAACGTCAGACTCGATGAACACAAAACACTTCCACCAGTAGCTGACTATAGAGAAGCGCCCTGCGGTTGTCAATGCTGCAGCGGATGGTAGTAGGGAAATCGCGCGCTAATAGTCATGTAAGGGGAAACGGGGCGTGGACGCCACGGTTGGCCGCGCTGATCTACACCCCGTTCAGGTCGAGCGTTTGCAGCTAGAAGTTTACGACGATGCGTCCTGTGTGCTGAGTTCAACCATGCCCGCCAGCAAGGCCTCGGCAACCGCGTTGTCCGCCAGGGTTTCCGGCGTCAGGTTAAAGGTCGAGATCACAACGCTGCCCAGGCCATACGGGATCTGGGCCAGCAATGCAGCAGGGGCATGGATCCACCCTAACGCCAGCCCGGCCCAGCAATGGGTGCGCATGGCCCAGGCGGGCAGCCCGATCAGCACCGCATCCGGCATGATCGCCGCATATTCCATCTTCAACAGCGGCTTGCCAGGCAGATGGGCAAAGGGGCCGCTCTTTTTCAGCCAGCTAAAGGAGGTCGCCCAATCCCCCTGCCAGAGACTCTCGGCACGCGGGCGGATCTCCCCAACGGGCAGCCAGGTCTCCTGGCGGTGCGAGTCAGCCAGCAGCAGCAGGCGCGCCCCCTTTTGCACTGCGGCCTGCAGTTCCGGCGTGTACTGCCGCGCCACCAGCAGCCCGTCTCCGCTCTCCTGCGCCGCCACCGGATATCCCAGGTCCGACAGGGTTTCGGCCAATCCAGGGTCGTCTACCACGCGCAGGCGTTGTGTGGGTGTCTGGGG
>CAZYQJ010000294.1:0-3387 GCA_964649925.1 uncultured Litorilinea sp. | reverse complement strand
AGACGACCGTTGCATGGCCGACCGCCCAATCCCGGCCCTGGTCGTCGGCCCAGGTCACGTCAATTGACAGCAACCCGCTTGGCTGGCCGGTGGGCAGACGCACCTCAATCACGCCGCCAGGTGCAGACAGGATACCTTCCGCGCCGCCTGCGTGCCAGCGCAGCACCCCCTCCTGGCCCGGCCCATCCACGCCAAACGCCTGCACCTCGACCGGCAAAATCTCGCCGGGGCGTCCACTCCAGCGTTGAGGCCGCACCACCACGGCACGGTCCTGGTTGATGGCTACAAGCTCGTCCAACCCCTGCTTGACATTGCGCTGCATGTCTAGCAGCCCGTTACATTCCCAATGCACGTCGGTAAATTCAGTGATCACATAGCCGCCGATACGGGGGTGCATCCGCATCGTGCCGATCTCATAGGTCAGGCTGTTCGCCATGTGCTGCTGGTGCTGCTTGACGAACGTCTCCAGGCTGCCAAAGACCTTGTCCAGCCCCCAGAAGTCAAAACGCTGGCGCATCCCGTGAGGGTAGACAATGCCGCCGCTCCACTCATGGCCGGTCTCGAACCACCACGGTTCGCGCCCCCCTTCCTGGATCAGGTCGGGGTTGGGCAGGCCCCAGTTGCCAAACTCGCTGACAAGGAGTGGCATATCGGCGCGGCGGCGGTCCGCATAGTCCTCGGCCCAGGCCCAACCGGCGCGCCCGGCAAAGTCCGCCACCCAGGCATCCCATTCGGCGGCATGGTCGGGGATGGCGCGATAGTGATGGTAATCCTCCAGGTCTCCGGCGACGTGGAAATTGGGCGGGCAGGCGGAATTGTCCACGATCAGGCGCGTGGGGTCGATCTGCTTGGCCTCGTCGTAAAATTCGGCCAGCCAGCGGCGATGATCCGGGTTGCGAACCAGGTCTGTGCCCCAATCCTCGTTGACCAGTGTCCAGGCAATGATCGACGGGTGGTTCCAGTCGCGCGCCACCATCTCGCGGAAGGTCTGCTTGGCACGCTGGGCCGCTTCGGGCGTGAGCAGCGCCCAGTTGGGGATCTCCGTCCAGACTAGAATGCCCAGCCGGTCGGCGACCTCGTAATAGCGCGGGTCCTCGATCTTGATATGGATGCGCAGACAGTTAAGCCCCAACGCCTTGGCCTTGTGCACCTGGTCCTCCAGGAACGCAAGGCTGGGGGGCGTGTAGATCGTTTCCGGATAGTACGCCTGATCCAGCACGCCGCGCAGGTAGATGGGCGCGCCGTTGAGGTAGATCCGCCCGTCGCGCGCTTCGACGGTGCGGAAGCCGCAGGTCGCCTCCACCTGATCCACGATCCCCCCCTCGCCCAGGAGGGAGGCACGGACGGTATAGAGGGCAGGGTCGTCCAGACTCCAGAGGCGAACCGGCGCAGCGGCCAGGCTGACTTCCGCCTCGTTCCCGTCAAGCGTCTGTTCGGCGACGGCTTCTCCCTGCGGGTCGAGGACAGTCACCTGCAAGGGGGCGGCCTCCCCGCGGCTCAACATCGCCTGCACGGTGATGACGCTGCGGGTCACATCGGGCGTAAGGCGCAGCGTCTGGATATGCTGCGCAGGGCGCAGTTCCAGCCATATGCTCTGCCAGATCCCGCCGATGGGGCCATACCAGCTCTGCTTGCCATGCGGGATCTCGCTGAAAGGAAACCGGGGCCAGGCCGCGCGGTCGTCACTGGGATCAACCACATAGACCACAACCTCGTTGCGCCCCACGGTCAGCAGCGCGGCCACGTCAAACTCAAAGGGCAGGTATCCTCCCTCATGCTCGCCGACCTGTTGCCCGTTCACCCAGACGGTGGCGTGATAGTCCACCGCGCCGAAATGCAAAATGGCTGCTCCTTCCGGCGCAGCTTCCAGGGTGAACTCGCGGCGATACCAGGCTGCGCCGCTGTAGTGGCGCAGGTCGTCAAACTGGGCCTGCCACGGACCGGGCACCTGGATGGTGCGCCACTCGCCCACTTGGTGCAGGTCTTGGCGCTGATCTGGATCGATTTGAAACTGCCAACTCCCGTCAAGGTTGATCTGTGTGCGAAAAGACATGAAATAGGGCTCCCACTGGCATCACTGAACAAAAACCGCTGGCGCTTGCGCCCGGCTTACCGCCCACCCATCCCCGTCAGCATCACGCCTTCGATGATGCGGCGTTGGAAGATCGCATAAAAGATCAGGATGGGGGCACTGGCGATCATCGCACCGGCCATAATCAGGGCGCGCTCTTGGCTGTACGTGCCGTTCAACACGGTCAGCCCCACCGGCAATGTACGCATCTCCAGGCGGTTGAGCACGATCAGCGGCCAGAAGAGGTCATTCCACGACCCCAAGAAGGTGAAGATGGTGAGCGCGACCAACGCCGACCGGCTCAAGGGCAGGATGATCTGCCAGTAGATGCGAAAACGACCGGCCCCGTCGATCACGGCGGCTTCTTCCATCTCTTTGGGAATACTCATGAAAAACTGGCGCAGCAAAAAGACGCCAAAGACATTCGCCATCGCCGGCCAGATGAGCGCATTGTAGGTGTCAAGCCAACCCAAATTGCGTACCAGCAGAAAGACCGGGATGAGCGTCACTTCCCCTGGAACCATCAGGGCAAAGAGGATACTCACAAAGATGAAATCCCGGCCCGGAAATTCCAGGCGCGAGAAGCCGTAGGCAGTCAGGCTGCTGACAAACAGGCTCAGCAACGTAACGATCGTGCTGACGACCACGCTGTTGAGGAACCAGCGCGGCAGTTGCAGGTCCTGGCGTGTCAACACTTCCCGGTAATGTTCCAGCGTGGGTTGATCGGGAAAGAGTTGCAGAGGCCAGCGAAAGACATCCTCGCTCGGCGTGATGGACACAATGGCTGCCCAATAGATGGGGAAGCCGACGAGGATCGCCAGGGTGAGCAAAAAGGCGTGCAGGCCCAGGCGTGAGAGCAGACTTCGCTGTCGATAGTTGGTTATGGAGGCCATGGTCTTCTATATCCTGTACGTTCGTTCCATCTACGGCTTAATACTCGATCATGCTGCGCCGGCCAAAGACTCGAAACTGAACCAGGGTAAAGAACAGGATCACCAGGGCCAATCCAATGGCGATGGTCGTTCCGTAGTCCATGCGGAAATAACGCCAAGCCGTCTGATACAGATACATGATCACCGTATACGAAGCGCGTCCGGGGCCGCCGCCGGTCATGATGTAGGGCTGACCGAACACTTTAAAATGAGCGATCAGTTGGGTGACGGCGACAAAGAAGATCGAAGGCATCATCAGCGGGATCGTGATGTGCCATATCAACCGGAAGCCATTGGCCCCGTCGATGCGCGCCGCTTCATACAAGTGGCCGGGAATACCTTGCAACCCTGCAAGATAGATCAGCATGGGGAAGCCAAAGCCCC
>CAZYQJ010000293.1:0-6748 GCA_964649925.1 uncultured Litorilinea sp. | reverse complement strand
GCCCTCATGGCCCACCACGCCCAGCGGCAGCGGCAGCGCAAACCCCGGCACAAACATAGGCACGACAATGGTCAGCATCACCAGGGTGAGGATGACGCCGACCGAAAAGATCACGTTCTGGCGGACAATAGCGGCGGCCTTTCGCCCCAACCGTACCATGAAAGGCAGTTTCGAAAGGTCCGATGCCATCAGGACCACATCCGCCGTCTCCAACGCCACATCCGTCCCGCCTGCGCCCATGGCGATCCCGACCGTAGCCGTGGCGAGCGCAGGCGCGTCGTTGACGCCGTCGCCGACCATGGCCACTTTGCCCCGGCTCACCAGCGACTGGATCACCTCCACCTTCTGTTCGGGCAGCAGTTCGCTGTAGACTTCCTCAATGCCCACTTCATGGGCTATTGCCGTCGCCACAGCCTTATTGTCGCCGGTCAACATCGAGACATGCTCGATCCCGGCTTCGCGCAGCGCCGCCACTGCAGCCTTCGCTTCAGGCCGCACCGTATCCGCCACGGCAATATAGCCCACCACTTCCCAATCGCGATCCGTGCCCAGTGTATCCCCCACCGTGCTGCGCCGCACGACCAGCATCGAGGTCTTGCCCTGCTTCTGCAGTGTATCGCCAATCATGCGGATGGCGGGCGAGAAGCTCATCTCCTCACTCATATAGAGGCGATCATTCCCAATGTAAATGGTTTCATGGTGTGCGTCGCGGTCAAAGGTCGCCTGGATGCCGTGCCCGGCAACCGCATAAAAGTGCGAAGGCGTCTCCAGTTCGATATCCTCGGCCTGCGCTTGCTCGACAATGGCGCGGCCAATATGGTGCTCGCTCAGCAGTTCGGCGCTGCCCGCCAGCCGCAGCACATCGGCGCGCGTGTGGCCGGTGAGCGGATGGACATCCGTCACCACCGGCTTGCCGTGGGTCAAGGTGCCGGTCTTATCAAAGGCCATCTGCGACACCTCGGCCACCTTTTCCAGATAGGCCCCACCCTTGAACAAAACGCCGCCGCGCGCCCCTGCCGCAATTGCGCTGAGCACGCTGGCCGGGGTGCTGATGACCAGGGCGCACGGGCTAGCCACCACCAGCAGCGTCATCGCCCGGTAGAGCGTATCGTGAAACGGCTCGTCAATAAACAGCCAGGGGATCACCACCGCCAGCAGCGTGGCCGCCAGCACCGCATAGGTATAGGGCTGGCTATAGCGGTCGATAAGCTGCTGTGTAGGGGCGGCATCCTCGCGAGCCTCCGCCACCAGTTTGATGATCTTGCTCAGCGTGCTCTCCGCAGCGGACTTGGTTACCTCGATATCAAGCGCGCCGCCGCCGTTGATCGTCCCGGCAAAGACCTCATCGCCAGCCTGTTTGTGTACCGGCACACTCTCACCAGTGATGGGGCTTTGGTCTATCTCGCTGCTGCCGCGAACGACGACGCCATCGACTGGCAACCGGTCGCCAGGGCGCACCAAAACCACGTCGCCGATCTGCAAATCCTCGACGCCAATCGTCTCTTCACGGCCATCGCGGCGTACCAACGCCACCTCTGGCCGCAGTTCGGACAACGCTTCGATGGCGCGCCGCGTGCGGTCCATGGCGAACTCCTCCAGCGCACCGCTGAGGGTAAAGAGAAAGAGGAGCAGCGCGCCTTCTTCCCATTCGCCGATCATCGCTGCGCCCAGTGCCGCCGCGATCATGAGGAAATCAATGTCCAGCCTGCCCTCTTTGGCCTCCTCGATGGCCCCTGTCAGCCCAGAGTAGCCTCCGGCCGCAAAGGCGATCACCGCGGCCACGGTCACAGCCCAGCCAGGCAGCGCACCCGTGAGGCTGCCGCCGATCCACCCTACGAGCAAAGCAACCAGGGTAATGGCAGCCAACAACAACTCGACGTTCTCACGCCACAGCCGGAATACATTGAACGCTTGCGGCGCGCGGGTCGTGGCAGCAGACCGGCCTACGCCTGTCTCTACGGACTGGGTTGTCATACCGTTTTCTCCTGTGCGTCCTGCACACGGGCTTGTTGTTGGAGCCATTGTTCCCGGATTTCGGCCTTCTTGCGCGTGCGGCACGCTTCGCAAAAGCCCAGCACGTCGACGCGCAGCGTCACCGGCAAGAAGCCATCCACCCCGGCGACTGCCGCCATGACGTCATCCACAGGCGCAGGGCCATGATAGTCGGTCACTGAATGGCAGCGCAGACAGATCAGGTTGATGTGGGGAGAGGTATCGGTCTCATAGTGAGTCTGGCCGGTGCCGTTGCCGATCTCGACAACAGCGCCCAACTCCTTCAGCACATTGAGCGTGTTATAGACCGTCGCCCGGCTGATCTCAGGGTGTTGGCGCGCCAGGTCGCTATAGACCTGATAGGCAGTTGGGTGGTT
Source organism: uncultured Litorilinea sp. (assembly GCA_964649925.1). Classification (GTDB taxonomy): domain Bacteria; phylum Chloroflexota; class Anaerolineae; order Caldilineales; family Caldilineaceae; genus QEUY01. The sequence goes on along the minus strand of CAZYQJ010000293.1, from coordinate 4,379 downwards.
TCGGGCAGCGGCAAGATAGTCACAGATCAGCCTGCGCTGTTCGGTGATGCGTCGCCCTGCCTGTTGTAAAGCTTGTAGATAGGTGTCGCGTGTCGCCATAGTGGTTACGTTGTCCAGCCTTCTGACGGCATGTTGCGAGAACATTAGCCCGCCAAGTTAACTAGAATGATTCTAATCAATACTACCCCATAATCCCTCAATTGCCAAATTACTTAGATTGAGTCTAAAATAGACCGGAGTTGCCGAAACAGGTCGAAAGTGCTACGACGGCCCAAATGGTTTGACACCCCTTGTGACAAGCGGTACAATCGGCCCTGCGCTTGTATTAGTCTAGCCAAACATTGGTGATAATGTGGTCCAACGAATACTCTCTCTGGCGCTGACCCTGGGCGTGATCCTTTGGATTGTATTAACCTATGTGCCAGACTCGCTGCTCCCGCTGCCGATTATCCGCTTTTCCGGTTCCGGCGGTCTTCTGGCGGGTTTGACAGTGGCCTGTCTGGTGGCGTTCGTCGCTATCCAGACATACCTGGTACGCTCGACGGTGCGTGGCGTCGACCCAGATCACCAACCGCCTAATACACGTTCACCGTTTCGCCTCAATCGCAATGCGGAACTCTTTTGGACTGTCCTGCCCTTGGTCATGACGCTCGTTTTGGCCTGGGCCAGCTACGGGCTGTGGATCAACCTGACCCAGCCCTAGCAACTGAAACACGATTTCGCTGATAGTAAGCTCTTTACTATGCAATTTATAGCGAATCGTGTATACTGTGTCCGCTTTTGCTCATGCACACAATACGCAGCCAACCGTTAGGCCGCGCCGTATGATTGTTGTCTCTGAACCCAGTCTACAGGAGCAGTAAGCCCGTATGCCTAAGTCCCCAACCGACAAGCGTCACTTCATCTTGGCCGCCGCGCTCGTGGCGATCGGCACGGTTCTGCTGGATATCCTGCTCAAGAACGTGCTCCCCCTACCCGTGCAGGCCAGCATCGAAGCAGTCATCATCGACCAACTCATCGGCTGGCACTTCACAATCATCGCCTTTCTCTTCTCGCTGGTCGTCGTCTTCATGCTCTACGCCCTCTTCGTCTTCCGCAAGCGCGATGGCGACGAGGAGGAGGGCGCGCACTTTGAAGGCAATACCACCCTAGAGATCGTCTGGACGGTGATCCCGCTCCTGATGGTGTTGGTCTTTTCCTTCTACGGCCTCAACGTGCTGGCCAATGTCACGCGCAGCGCCCCCGACGAAATGGCGATCAAGGTGAACGGCTTCCAGTGGGCATGGACTTTCGAATACCCGGAGGGGTTTGTCTCGCCGGAACTGGTGATGCCGGTGGACCAGCGCATCCACCTGCAGCTGAACTCGATTGACGTGATCCACTCCTTCTGGATCCCCGAGATGCGCGTCAAGCAGGACTTGGTCCCTGGGCATGAGACAAACCTACGCATCACGCCCATCTTGGAGGGGGAATACCGCCTGCGCTGCGCCGAGCTATGCGGCCTGAGTCACTGGAGCATGTTGGCCCCGGTGCGCGTGGTCTCCCAAGCCGAGTATGAAGCGTGGGTCAACGAGCAAGTGGCGGCCATGGATTCAGCCACCGCGCTCGCCGAAAGCACACAGACGACAGAGTGATCTGCCGTGGATCATAAGTTTGCAGTAACGGACGCAGGAGAAACATTCGCAAGTCTACACAGGTTTGAGTCCGAACGGCAGTGAAGGAGAAACACATGTCATTGATGTCTCTGGGGCTGGTACGTGGCCTCATCGGACAAGTCATCGGCACAGCCACCGGGATGGTCGTCGTCGTGATCGCCCGCCTGCTGCTGGGCCTTACCCCTGTCTGGCATCAGGAGCCAGCCTGGGTGCTGGGTGCAGTCTTCGGGATCATTGGCTTCCTGATCGGCGTCGGTGCGCTGACCGATTGGTACAAGTGGACGCTCGGCATCGAGACGCCGATGGTGCATGGCCCGCCCGCTGATAAACCCGCCTGGACGCGCTACTTTGGCGTCGATTACAACCACAAGGTGATCGGCATCCAGTACGGGGTGACGGGGCTGATCATGATCTGCATTGGCGGCGCGTTTGCCGTCATCTTCCGCACAGAACTGGCGCGCACCGGGCTTCAGTTCCTGCAGGCCGACACCTATAACACGGTCATGAGCATGCATGGCTGGGCCGCACTGGCCGGCATCTTGATCAGCATCGGCGGCATGGCGAACTACCTGGTCCCGCTGATGATCGGCGCGGAGGATATGGCCTTCCCGCGCTTGAATGCCCTGGGCTACTGGCTCAACCCGCCTGCCATGGTGCTGCTGTTGGTGAGCCTCTTCTTCGGTTGGGATGGCGGCTGGACGGTCTACCCGCCGCTGAGCACCATCGGGTCGATTGGCTACCAACTGGTCTTCTGGGGCATCTTTGCGCTGGGCCTCTCGTCCATCGTAGGGTCGGTCAACCTGGCGATGCGTCCCAAGGGGATGAGCCTCTTCCGCATGCCGATCTTCTGCTGGGGCGTGCTGGCGACCAGCCTGATCCAGTTGACCGGTACACAGTTGATCGGCCAGGCATTCCTGATGCTGTCGCTGCAGCGTGTGCTGGGCATGGGCTTCTTTGACCCGGCCAAGGGCGGCACGCCCATCCTCTTCCAGCACCTCTTCTGGTTCTACTCGCACCCGGCAGTCTATGTCTTTGTGCTGCCTGGGTTGGCGATCATTAGCGAAATTCTGCCCGTCTTTGCGCGCAAGCCATTGTTTGGCTACCGCTGGATCGCGCTGTCGAGCATCGCCATCGCCCTGGTTGGCTTCCTTGTCTGGGGCCACCACATGTTCACCTCCGGCTATGCCGAATATCTGCGTGTGCCTTTCATGGTCTCCACGCTGCTGGTGGCCGTTCCTACGGGCGTCAAGTTCTTTAGCTGGCTAGGCACGATCTGGGGCGGTAAACTGACCTTCCCGACGCCGATGCTCTTTGTGCTGGGCGCGATCTCGGTCTTCCTGATCGGCGGGTTGAGCGGCCCCATCCTGGGGACAGTGGCCAGCGACCTGCACATGCATGATTCGTACTTTGTCGTGGGCCACTTCCACGCCACCATCTTCGGCGGCTTCGTCTTCCCCTTCTTTGCGGCCATCTACTACTGGTATCCAAAGATCACCGGGCGGATGTACAACGAAACGCTGGGCAAGATCCACTTCTGGCTGATGACGCCCGGCTTCTGGCTGCAAAGCATCGGCCAGATGTCCGTCGGCGTGATGGGGATGCGCCGCCGCATCGCCGACTATGATCCGGCCCTCGGTGTGGAGTTCGGCCAATTCCTGATCACCATTGCCGCCTTTGCCATCGCCTTCTCCGTCCTGTTGATGATCTACAACCTGTTCAACAGCGCTGAGGTGGGCCGCGTGGCAGGCAGCAATCCCTGGCGGTCGCGTTCGCCCGAATGGCAGATTCCATCCCCTGTGCCGGAACACAGCTTCCCGGCGCCGCTTACAGTGGTTGGCGAGCCGTATGACTACGGGCTGCCCAATTCCACCTATGTACGCATGGCCCCTGCCAGCGCAGGCGATGACTAAGCCGTCATTGATAGAAGCAAGGGAGAGAAGATGAATCGCGAAACACGGGCTGCTGCCTATCGGCGCAGCGCCATCGTCGCCCTGGTTCTCGCAGTGCTGACGATCATTGAATATTACGCTGCTATCTACTTAGAAAGCACTGTCGTGCTGTTCCTGCTGGCACTGTTCAAGGCGGTTGCCGTCCTCAACTACTTCATGCATGTCTCGCGTCTGTGGACGCAGCAGGAGGAGCATTAAGCCATGAGCGCCACAGCAGCACACGTCACATCCACCCATGCCGCCGAACACGCCGCAAGCCATGAAGAGGGCATCGCCCGCTGGCGTCTGAACCGGCTGGGGCTTTGGCTCTTCTTCATCTCGGAAGCCTTTCTGTTCGGCGGCCTGCTCGCCACCCGCTTCTATCTGTGGGGGGGAACCCGCCCGGAACTGGATCAGGGGATTGGCCTGATCGTCACATCGGTGCTGCTCCTCAGCAGTTTCTCGATGAACCTGGCGGAGACCGCCATCGAACACGGCGACCGCAAGACCTTTCTCAACGGGCTAGTCGTCACCGCCGTGTTGGGCACGATCTTCCTGCTGGGCGTGATGGTCTTCGAGTGGGGCCTGTTCCCCGCACTCTACGAAGGGCATCTCACCCCGTGGGGCGATGTCTACGGCGCAGTCGTCTTTGTGATGACCGGCATCCACGCCTTGCATGTCATCAGCGGCGTCATTTTGATCGCCATCATCTTGTACTTGGGGCGCAAGGGCCACTTCAGCCCCCAACAACACTGGGGCGTGGAAGCCTGTGCCATCTACTGGCACTATGTGGACC
>CAZYQJ010000292.1:0-6757 GCA_964649925.1 uncultured Litorilinea sp. | reverse complement strand
ACGCCAGCACAGCCAGGTCGGTACCATTGGTGCGCCCCCACCACTGCTGGACTTCCAACCCCAACCGCCGCGCCAACTCGGCATTGTTGCCCACCACCGGATGGGCATCCAAGGCCAGATGGGCCGCATAGAGGTTCAGGTTAGCCTCCATCAGCGCCCGCACCAGATTTCCGTACCCGCCGCGCAGCGGTTTGGCCGCGCCCCAAAAAATCCCGTGATGCACCAAGAGCAGATCAGCCTCGGCCTCCAGCGCGCTCATCACACAAGGCAACTGGGCATCGACCATGCCCACGACCTTACGCACCTCGTCGCGGCCCTCGACCTGAAGGCCTTGCGGGCCATAGTCGGCGATCTCTGCGATGTGTAGATACTCATTCAAATAGTCAACCAGTTCGCTTCGTTTCATCCCTCGGACTCCTCGGAAGGAGCGCCACGCACCAAAAAGCGCTTGGCTTGATGGGCAAAGCGCCGTCGCGGCAGCAATACCCGCCGCCCACAGGTCTGACAGACAAGACCGATATCTGCGCCCACGCGTACGATCGTCCACACCGTACCGCCGCAGGGGTGGGGCTTACGCATCTCCACGACATCGCCTATATAGAGTTTCTCAGCAATCTCCATCAACCCACTCCACCTGGCGGATCTATTCGGCAGGGACAGGCTGCGCGGCGGGCGGCACACGCTTGCGCCGCTGCACCATCAGCCAACTGCCAACCGCCAGGGCAAAGCTCAACAGATAGATCCCTCGATAGACCAGTTCGCCGACACAAGGGATCAGCGCCACCAGACGCCCCACCAACACGATCACCGCAATCCCCAGCAGCATGGCGGCCAGGTCGCCCCGGACCGCGCCCGTGGCCTCACCCAATTTGCGGCCCAGCCACAGCCCCGTAACCGCCGGGCTGACCAGCCAGATGATGCCTACCAGCCCAAACAACAGGGTAAACATAACCAACCCACCAGGGAACCAACCCCAGATCAACACAGCTAAAAAGACCAGCACCACCGACACCGGCAGCACCAGCACCGCCGCCACCATGCCCAGCACGCCCGACTCGGCAGGTTCTCGATCCATTTCATCCGCCGGTGTGTGGACGGCGTTGGGGAAAAAGGTCAACGCCAGCCAGCCCAGGACGCCTAGCCCCAAGACAATGACGCCGGTACGCACCATCCACCACAGAATATCTGCGAGCAGATTGCGCGGGCGCGGCTCCACCTCGGCTTCCCAAGGGGTGCGGATGACGTCGGCGGCCACTGCCTCCGGCACAGTGATCGCCTCACTGGTCGAATAGCGCAGCGTTCCCTGTACCCGGCTGGCCTCGTCCACGGTCAGGTTGGTGGCGTTGAGATTGGCGTTGCCCGCCACGCGTCCCGAAAAGACCAGCCGGTTCATGCCGCTGAAGAGATCGCCGCCGACCGTCCCGGCCAGCGTCCCCGCGCCGCCCACGATATAGGCATCGCCGCCCACGGTCGAACCGCCCGGCAGTTGGACCCCCTGCGGCACTTCCCGCTCACCGACCTGCATGGTCGCCATAAAAGGGACAGGCCAGCCGCCCCCGCCTGCGACAAAGAGGTCATCGCCAACCGACCCGGAGACCACAATCCCGCCCCCGGCCACCCGCGCATCGTCCTGCACGGCGCCGCTGATGACAATGCCCCCGCCCGCGGCGATCACATCGCCCATCACCACGCCGCTGACCTCGATATAGCCGCCCGTGGCGACGAGATCGCCTTCCACCGTACCTTCGATCAAGATCTCGCCCGCACCAACGTACAAGTCATCTTCAATGACTTCACCTCGCGGCAAGATGTAGACTTCATCGGCGCTGGCAACCTCGGCGGCCAACGCAGTACCGGCAAACAAAACCGCCATGACCGCGGACAGAGCCAACGCCAGGCGGTAACGCCGCGCCCACCGGGCAAGACGCCCCCGCGGGCCAAGAGTTTGTGCCGTGCTTGTGGATTGAGCCATCATACACGCCTCATGATCCGGATCGTCCACACGATCCTTTTATGCTTTGGAAAATTGCCCTAAGTCCCTGGCTTCGCTATGGAACGGATTCATTTCAAGACCAATGATCACATAGCTTTGTGGCTGTGGGGTTGTGGTCGAATCCCCGGCCATCCGGCCAATTTAGTTTAACCGGACGCCAAAGCAGACGCAAACGCCTGGCACATCCTCCCGGCTGCGCTTACTCCACCCCGGCAAACAGATCGCGCTCTAGTTTGCCATTGGGGGCCGGGAAGGCGCGGGTAAAGGTGTCAAACCCAATAAAACGCTGGCGCAAAAAGGCAGGCAGCACGCGCACAAAGGAAGGCCCGCCGCTGTACTGGCTCGCATGGGCGCGGCTGGCCGCCAGTTTCTTCGGCAGATAGCGGACCACATCCACCCGCGCGTGGATCGGCGTCTCCCACTGGCTGATCTCGACCAGGTTGATGTCCTTGTTGCGCCCAATCGCGGTCGGGTCTTGCCCCATCCAGGGCATAATCTGGACGGTGAGTTTGAGGAAGCGTTTATCAAAGGCCGTGTAATAGAGTTTCTGCGGCCCCGCATAGCCATTGCCGCGGGCGTGACGCTGTCGCGCCAGGTGAAACGCCGTAGTCGTCACCTCATAGACGCGCACATGGTCGGGGTGTCCATAGCCGCCATAGGGGTCGTGGGTTACGATGACTTGAGGTTGCAGCCGCTCAATATAGTCCAACACCTCTTGGGTCAACTGATCCGGCGGCTGCTGGATTAACGCCTGCGGATGTTCGTTTTCGGGCGTGCCGCGCATCCCGCTGTCACGGTAGGGCAGCGACCAGATGCTGGTAATCCCCAACGCGACCGCGGCATTGGCAAGTTCCGCCGAACGAACCTGCGCCAGCGTCTCGTGATCCTTCACATGGTTGGGGTCTTCCACCGAACCTGCAATGCCGTCGGTAGCGATAATCACATGGACTTGTGCGCCTTCCGCAGCATAGCGCGCCAGCGTGCCCCCTGGGCCAAAACTCTCGTCGTCCGGATGCGCGAAGATACCCAAAAGAACTCGTGGTTTTGCCATCCCGTGTTTGCTCCTCATGTTCAAAAAAACCATCGCGGCGGGGCATCTCTGAAAACACCCACGTTTACGCCGCACCAACATCTATCTGTGTTGCAAAACGTCTATTCTACCCGAAATCGGCTCAATTCGGTATGTTGGGCAGGGGCCGCGCCCGCCACCTCCCAGCGCATCCCCGATTGGGGCGAGTACAGCCCGGCCAGCAGCCGATACTCTCCAGGCAGCAGATCGGCGGGCAGCGCAATGGTAAGATGGTGGGCAATGATGTCATCCGGTTCCAGCCCGCGCAGCGCGGTACGCCACCCGTCATACTGCGCGACGATCACGGTGGGATCGTCCGCAGTGACATGCACAAATGCCGACAGCGGATTGCCGCGTGTAGGCGATGGAGACGCCAGGGGGCTGTGCCCCACACGCCAATAGAGGGTGATGGTGAGTGTATCACCCGGATGTAGCGTTTCCGGGGCCAGGGTATACCCTATCAAGGTGAGACAGCCTGCGAAATTCGTATCGACCCGATGAAACACGGACGGGGGCGCAAAGCCGTTGCCCAGCGGGTAGACCTCTGCCTCAGACGATTGCACCCACTTCACCTGGCTGCGTTGTCCGGGGAGAATGCCGAGTTCCTGCGGTGTACACTGCGCCACGGACGTGCCTATCACCACAGGCCGCGCGACAGCGGTCTCCGGCGGGTAGCTCACCTCGTAGAGGTAGATCGAGTACCCAGCCCGATCCACCGGCGTCAACGATCGGAAATAGGCGTACAGGTCGACCGAATCAGGTTTCAACAACCCCAGGCGCAGGCTGGTTGCGCTGATGGCATACCACCCCGGCTCCGGCGTATAGGGGTTGTAGGCATCCAACTCCGGCCCCAACACAAAGCGCAGATACCCCGGCAGCGGCGTATAGCGCACGCCATACACCTCCGGCACAGCCTTGCCAAAATAGGCCAGGTTGACCTGCTCAATCCCCCGCTCGTCGATCAGCTTTGCCAGTGACGGCAGGTCTTGTCCCCAATCCAGGTTGGAATCCACCAAGATCGAACTCCAGCGCGGCCAGGGGCCAGCCAACTCGTTAAAATACGCTTCATGGTGGGGGAAAAAGCGCACCGCGTTCACCACCGACCACCCCATCAAGGCCGCCAGCCCAAACGACCCAAGACGCTGCCATCCCCCCTGTGGCATATGCCAGGTCGTCACCGCGCCCGCGGCCACCATCAAAAAAGGCAGCGCGGGCAGCAGGTGGCGATAGCCGATGGTCAGCACACCTGTCAAGGCCAGCAGCAGCACCAACAGCGGCATGATCCACAGCACGTCGCGACGTGGGGCCAGCGGGCTTCGCAGCAGCCGTGCCAGCCCCACATTTCCCAGAATCAACAGCGGCAGCGGCGTCTTCACCGCCGCGGCTACCAGGAAATAATACCACCAGCCGCCCCCCGCTTCCCCCAGCAGAAAGTCTAGCTTCGGGTCGCCCGTCAACACAAAGACCGTGCGCCATAGCTGTTCCCAGTAATAGGGGGCAGGCAGCGGCCAGGGCCAAAACGGCAGCGCCGCCGTCCCGACGTCAAACCGGTAGAGTGCCCACAAGACCCCAAGCGCGACCAGCATGGCCCCGGCCAACTTCGCCAGTCGCGACGGCAGCCGTTCGCCCGACGGTGACACATAGACCATCACCGCCACAATGGCAGCCACCACATACAGCCCGCCTGAATACTTCGCGCCCAACGCCAAACCGCCAAACACGCCGGAAAGCAGCCACGCATCCCAACGGCGCTTCTCCAGGCCGCGCCAGAGCTGCCAGAAGGCCAGAAACAAAAACAGCGTGACGCCCAGGTCGGTGGTGACTACCCGCGCGTTGGACAGCAAAGCGGGATCGGTTGCGGCCAGCAGCAAGGCCAGCGCAGCGCCCGCCCGTCCCCACAGTTCAAAGGCCCAGGCATAGATCGCGGCCAGCAGCACGATCCCCAACACGACGACCGGCACGCGCGCCCATTCCAGAATCTGCACCGCCGACGCGCGATTGGCCTCCCACAAAAACTGATCGGAAAAGGCGAACCGGTCAGCCTCGGCCCAGGCCGGGTCATCCAGGGGCAGGGTGATATCCTGCGTCCATAACAGGGGCAGCGCAGCCCATAGCCCTACCAGCGGTGGATGTGTCGTCGCCAGCCGGTAATCGCCGGTACGCAGGTACGTATAACCTGAGGTGAGGTGGTACTGCTCGTCAAACGCAGCAGACTTCTGGGGGGATGCGGCCAGCGTCGAAACGGCAAAGAAGGCCGCAGCCAGCCCCACCAACACGATATCCAACCAGACTCCGCCGCGACAAAGCCCGGCCCTGCCCATCCGCCGCGGGTAGGCAGGCGTATCCTCTATTGTGGCACGCGGAGAACCGTGCAAACTCGACATGATCGCTTGTCCGGCATGGCGCATATCCCTGCAACCGGGGTTGCCAAATAGTAGCTGCAGGCTGGGTTAGCCGGACTCTTTACTCTAATAGAACCGCCAGGAGGGCATCACTGTCAAATTGCATACAACGTGAGGGTGGCGATGCACTGTCCAGGCCCGCCCATACCCGGCTTTCTGGCTGGTGCGCGGTTTCTCAAGCACAATGCAACTTTTGATAAATCCTGGCGTAGTGCTTCATAAGTTGTCATCGGCTGCCCCCGGTGCTAAGATCAGGGGCGACGGTGCAAACAACTGGCTCAACAGCCAATATAACCTGCGCTGCTCACACAGAATCCTATGCGGATCGCCCTGCTTACTGATATCTATAAACCCTCCACCAACGGGGTAGTACACCATGTCTCCCTGCTGAAACAGTGTCTCGAGCAATGGGGAGAGGAGGTGTGGCTTTTTGTACCCGGCGGTAAGGACTACATAGACGACGAGCCCAACGTGATCCGCATCCCTGGCATCCCCCTGGCGGACACGGGCTATCATGTGAGTGTCATGCTCAACCAGCGCAGCCGTCGCCTGCTCTCGAACATGGACGTGATCCATGTGCACCACCCCTTTGTCAGCGGCAGTTTCGGGCTGTATTACGCCAACCGCTACAACATCCCGATGGTCTTTACCAACCACACCCGCTACGACCTTTATGTCAAGCAGTATCTCAAAATCCTGCCGACCGCTATCTCCGAGACGGCGCTGCAGACCTACTTCCACTCCTTTAGCCAACGCTGCAGCGCCCTGGTCGCGCCCAGCGAAAGCATCGCCGATATCATGCGTACCTGGGGTGTGCAGGGGAAGATCGTCGTCATCCCCAATGGCGTGGATGTAGAACGCTTTATCCACCCCGAACAGCGGATTCAGAAGGCCCAACTCAACCTGCCCGAAGATGCGGTGGTCGCCATCTATGTCGGGCGCATGAGCGGCGAAAAGAGCCTCGACCGCCTGCTGCGCCTCTTTGCCTATGTCGCCGACGAGTATGAGCCGGTCTATCTTGTGCTGGTGGGTGATGGCCCGGATTTGGAAAGCCTGCGCGCCCTGGCCGCCGAACTCAAGCTGAATCAGCGCGTCCGTTTCACCGGCGGCGCGACCTATGACCAGATTCCGGCCTATCTCAGCATGGCAGACTTCTTCGTCTCGACCAGCCTCAGCGAAGTCCACCCGCTCACGTTTATCGAAGCGGCAGCGGCGGGCTTGCCCGCGTTGGGCATCCGATCGCCGGGCATCACCGATATCATTGTGGACGGCGAAACCGGGTTCATCGCCGAA
>CAZYQJ010000291.1:0-6783 GCA_964649925.1 uncultured Litorilinea sp. | reverse complement strand
GGGTATGTTCAACAGGTAATCATTGATGATGTGCGCGGCAAATGGCCCCATAAAACAGCGGAGTGCCGCACCGAGATCGATACGCTTAATAGTCCCCTGTGCCATCAAACCATCTAGATAGCGAAACTAATCGAGTTCGGACAGCGGGCGGAAATGTCTGAGTTTCTCTTGAAACCAAGCTGGAATACAGGACTAGGGGGTGAGGGCGGGGGCATCCGTGATGGTCAGCCAGTCGATAATTTGGTTTTCGTTATGGACGCGCTATGTCCCGCGTGGGGCCATGCCTGCGGCCTGGTAGATGGCATCGATCACGCGCATATTGGCGACAGCGTCATCTGGCCCGGTGGGGAACGGCGCGCCGTGGCGCACGGCATCGACAAAGGCGCGCAGTTGGTAGGTGTAGGTGCTTTCGCCGCGGGCGCGCTCACGCCGGGTTTTGCCCCCGGCGCGCACCGTCAGCCAGTGAAAGAGGTGTGGCAGGTAGGGGTTGAGGACATGGAGTTCCCCGCGATCTCCCTGCACCCTGGCCTGCAAACGAAGTAGCGAGGAAGACCACAGGGAGCAGAGGATACGGCCTGTGCGGCCATCGGCAAAGCGCAGATCGGCGGTCATGGCGCGGTCAATCTGGGGGCCGCGGTGTTTGGCCTGGGCTGAAACGACCTCTGGTTCGCCCCCGGCTAAGGTGCGTACTAGGTGGATGGTGTAGCAGCCCATGTCCATCGTCGCGCCGCCCGCCAGGTCATAGCGGTAGCGGATATCCCCCCGGCGTACCAGCGGTGAGGCCATATGCGCTTCGATGTGACGGACGGCCCCCAATTCGCCGCTGTGGACGATCTCCAACATGCGCCCCATGAGCGGGTGATAGCGGTAGTGAAAGGCCTCCATCAGCACCAGGCCGGTCGCCTGCGCGGCCTCACGCATGTGGACGGCTTCCGCGGCATTGGCGGCCAGCGGCTTTTCACACAGCACATGTTTGCCTGCCTGCAGGGCACGGATGCTCCATTCGGCGTGCAGGCTGTTGGGCAGCGGGTTGTAGATGGCGTCTATGTCCGGGTCGGCCAGCAGCGCGGCATAGTCGGGATAGGCGCGGGGGATGCCATGGCGTTGGGCGAAGGCGCGGGCGCGTACAGGGTCGCGGGCGGCGATGGCCGTGATCTGCACGCCGGGCACGCGGCGGGCCGGGTAGATGATGGCGTTGGGGGCGATGCGCGCTGCGCCCAAGATGCCGATACGCAGCGGGGCAGGCGCGGCGCGATCTTCCGGTGAATTGGATAATGATGTCATGGGGCAAACCGGGGCCGCCGCGCAGATGAACCGCGCGGCGGCTGAACAGGGTCAATCGTCGAGCAAGCCGGGTGGCATATCCAAGGGCAGGGCGGCGGGCCGTTCGCAACTGCTGGTGAGCGTGACGTGTCGGCCCTCATCCGAGGCCACATGGATAGTCTCCATGATCTCCAGCACATGAAAGGCCAGGTCAGCGTTGGCACGATGGGCGCGCCCGCTACGCAGCGCATAGGCCATGTCGGCGACGCCCAACCCGCGGCTGTTGGTGGTGTAGTGGAAGGGGATGGGGACGTCCTGCCACTCTTTGCTGCCCGCACGGCGGATCCGCACTGGGCCGCCAAAGGTGTTCGGGTCAGGTACGCTCAGGCTGCCGTGTGTGCCGTAGATCTCGATGCGTGGCAGTTCGGCGGCCCAGACGTCGAAGGTGGTGATGATGTTGGCCACCGCGCCCGATGCAAAATCGAGCACCCCGACCACATGGGTGGGGACTTCGACCTGCACCTTTTGGCCGTACTTGGGCTGGCTGGTGATGGTGCGCTCGGGAAAGGTGATGCGTGTGCTGCCTGTGACGCGGCGCACCGGCCCCAGCAACGAGACGAGCGCGGTCACGTAATAGGGCCCCATATCGAACATGGGGCCGCCGCCGCGCTGGTAATAGAATTCGGGGCTAGGATGCCAGCTTTCATGCCCGTGGGACATCATAAAGGCGGTCGCGGCGACCGGCTCGCCGATCCAGCCGTCGTCAATCAGTTTGCGGCAGGTCTGGAGGCCACCGCCCAGGAAGGTATCCGGCGCGCAGCCGACGCGCAGGCGGCGGGCATGGGCTGCGTCGATCAGGGCGCGGCCATCGGCGGTATTCAACGCCAGGGGCTTTTCGTTGTAGACCGACTTGCCGTGGGCAAGGGCGGCCTGCGCGACCTGGGCATGGGCCGCTGGGATGGTCAGGTTGAGGACGATCTCGATGGCCGGGTCGTCGAGTAGCTCATCCACCTCGGCCGCGCGGATGCCGAACTCCGCGGCTTTGGCCTCGGCGCGGCTGCGGTCCAGATCGGCGCAGGTGGTGATCTCCAGGATGGGAAAGAGTTGGGGCGACTTGAGGTAAATCGTGCTGATATTGCCGCAGCCGATAACACCGACCTTGGTCATAAATGCCTCTCTCTAGAGGGGTGGCGTCATGGGGGGTAGGTAAATTGTTCAGGCGGCAGCTTCGGTGGGTTCGACGTCCATCTCGGCTTCGAACTCGGCAGCCGTCACGATCTTGCCGTCACGCAGGTGCAGCACCTGGTCCACATACTCATCCACCAGGCTGTCGTGCGTAGCCATCAACATGGTGACATTTTGCTCACGCACGATGGTCTTAAAGAGCGTCAGCATTTCGCGCCCGGTCTTGCTGTCCAACTCGCCGGTCGGCTCGTCGGCCAGGATGAGGCGCGGGCGGTTCGCCAGGGCACGCGCAACGGCCACGCGCTGCTGCTGGCCGCCGGACATCTCATAGGGGCGATGGTCGGCCCATTTGCTCAGCCCCACCAGGTCAAGGCATTCCATGGTGCGCTTATGCCGTTCGGCGGGACGCATGCCGATCATGCGCAGCATCAATTCGACGTTTTCATAGGCGGACAGGGCCGGCAGCAGCCCCAGCGACTGGAAGATAAAGCCGACCTGGTGGCGACGCCATTTGGTGAGTTTGCCTTCGCTCCATTTGGCGATCTCCTCGCCAAAGACACGGATGCGCCCTTTGTTCGGTTTGTCCAGCCCGCCCAGACAGTTGAGCAGGGTGGTCTTGCCGCTGCCCGACCGCCCTTTGAGCGCCAAATATTCGCCCTGGCCGATGGAGAGGTTGATGCCGCGCAGCGCGGGGATCTCCACATCGCCCAGGCGATAGATGCGCCACAAGTCCTCGGTTTCGATGATGGGCGCGGCGGAGTCGGGGGCAGTGCCGGGGCTGGTGACGGGATTGCCATTGCCGGTGGCGCCATTGCGAAATGCCAACTGCGGTCTCCTTACTCTATCCACTGGTATGACAGGGTCAACTCGATTTCTTGCGCCCGAAGCGGCCAAAGAAGCCCTTTTTCTCCTGGCGTTTGACCGTCATCGCGCCGGTGTGTTCCAGCCGCGGCGCAGACTTGCCAATGCCATCGTCTTCCACCTGAACCTGCGCGGTGCGGACGTGTTCAGTCGGGCGGATCAAGATGCCATCGTCGGTGATTTCAAGTTGGGCGCGGCCCTTGATGTTGAACTGTTCCAGATATTCTTGGGGGACATGGACGCGCCCGGCGCGATCCAGCACGACGAGTTCGGCGTAGTGGTCGTCGGTTTCTTCAGTCTGTTCGCTTGCGCCCTGACCATTGACGCCGATGGCATGGCGGATGGTCTCGCTGGCGAGCATGCCATCGCGGATGGCGACCACGCGATCCACATGGCGCGCGATGCCGGGGTCATGGCTGACGATCAACGTGGTGATGCTCAACTCGCGCGTTAACGTCTGGAAGGTGCGGTAAATGGTTTTGGCCGTGGTCGAATCCACCTCGCCGGTCGGCTCATCGGCCAGCAGCAGGGTGGGGTTATTGGCGAGCGCGACGGCGATGGCGACACGCTGCTGTTCACCACCGGATAGCTCCGGCAGGTGGTGGTGTTTGCGCTCAGATAGGCCGACGATGTCAAGCAGTTCTTCAGCACGGCTGTGTTTGGTTTTGCCCGTCATGCCGTTGAGCGTCATGGGCAGCATGACGTTGCGGATGGCGTTGAGATAGGGTACGAGGTTGCGTGTGCTTTGCTGCCAGACAAAGCCCACTTTTTCACGACGATACTTGTTGAGTTGGCGGTCGGGCATCTTGAGCAGGTCGTTGCCATCCACACGCACGCGCCCGGCGGTTGGACGGTCCAGCCCGCCGAGGATGTTCATCAGGGTGGACTTGCCGCTACCGCTGGAACCGACAATGCCTACCAGTTCGCCTTTTTCAACCGTGAAGTGCAACCCCTGGAGGGCCACCATTTCGAGGTCGGCCACCTGATAGATTTTGACCAGGCCCTCACACAGGATGAAAGGTTCAGACATGGAAAATGCCTCCGTCAAAGCGTCTCGCCCAGCTTAATGGCCTGGAAGATCTTCATCCGCAGCAGCAACGCGGCCAGCACGGTCAACGCCACCACGAAGAGCAGCCCAAAGAGCAGGTAGATGCGGAAGATGGCGGGCCATGCGATCTCGACCAGGAAGGGCGGGGTCAGGGCCTGCGGCGTGTTGCCCACCTGCAGATAGGGGATGTAGACATCGCTGACCAGCGCACCCAGTGCCGTCCCCGCGCCCAGACCAAGCAGAATCACAAAGGCCAGTTCCCAGGCCAGGAAGGTCGTCATCTGGCCAGGGGATAAGCCGATGGCGCGCAAGGTGCCCAGTTCGATAAAGCGCCGCCGGAAGGAAAAGAGCGCATAGAGGAAGAAGCCCAGCACCGTCAGCAAGGCCGCGGCCAAAAAGCCCACGGATAGCACGCCGAAAAGCCCCTGGCGTTCCGGTTTGACCTGTTCGTTGGCGATGCGTTCACGGGCGGCGCGGTAGTCGAGCACCGTAATGTCATAGGCGCGCAGGTCTGATGTGACCTGTTCCAGATCGGCGTCAGGCCTGGTTTTAACCAGGACGTTATAGGGCACTTCGCCGCCCGACATCTCGAAGAAGTAATCCAGGTTGCCCACCATCAAGGGCACAGCGTCTTCCTCGTCGGGATACCAGGTGGGGAAGTAGTTGAACTCACCCACCACCAGCATGGCTAGATTGGCCTGCTGCCCATAACTGGAGATGCGGGTCTGGATGGCATCACCCACACGAATTCCGTTTTGGCGCATAAAGTCGCCAGGCAACAGCACCCCTTCCGGCGCGACCGCCAGCGCATTCATGAGCGCACCCAAGCTGGCCGGGGCAAAGTCATAACGCCAGTAGGCGACCTTGGGAAAGTCGATGCGGTCAATGCCGATGAAGCGCGCCTGTGTCCAGGATCCTTGTGCCTGGATGCTGGCGCTGAAATCGCCGATCCGGGTGGCAGCTTGGATCTCATCCACGTTAAGATGCTCCGAGACCGGTACGAAGACCCAACGATCCTGGCTGATGACGGATGAATCCTGGCTTGCGCCCCCGGTCGTTTCACCGGAGGTCGTTTCGCCGCTGGCGGGAGCGGCTGCGGCTCCGGCTGGCCCGTCTGCGGTCGTAGCGGTGGTCTGGCCCAACTCGATCAGTTGGGCATCTGCACCCAGTTGATAGTAGATCTGGTCGTAGAGGTGCGCGTCCAGCGTTTGCGCCAGTGACGCCGTAAAGGTCGAAAGGCTGAGGGTCAAGATGATCAGCACCAGCGGCGCGGTGTAGAAGGCAGGGTCACGCGCCAGGTAGCGGGTCGCCAGCAGGAAGCCCACACTTGGGGTACGCGCTGCTATCCAGGCCACGGCAGCCATCAGCCACGGCAGCAGGCGCAGCATAAAGAGCGTCAGCGCCAGTGCGCCCAGGGCAGGAACCAGGAAGAGCAGCGGATTGTCAAACGGCCCACCGGCCCCGGTTGAGCCGGGCAGCGCCACGCTCCCCTGTTGTGAGAGGAGATAGGTCCCGTAGGCGGCAGGGATCAGCAGCAGGATATCGAGCCAGGCGCGCTGCCACCAGGGTGGGCGGATGGTGCGGGCCTGCTCACGTTTGTAGGTGACGATGGTATGGCGTGATGCGCCGAATGACGGGAAGACCTGCGCCACCATCGTGACGGCGATGGCTGCCAGCCCAAAACGCAGGGTGGTCAGCGTCATATCCACGCGCAGATGGGAATCAACGGTGAAGTTGAGAAAACTCTTGGTGTCGCCGATCGTCTGCGCGATCTGGCGGCTAAAGGGCATACTGGCGGCAAGCGCCACCAGGCCAAGCAGCAACGCTTCGAGCGCGGCGATGCCCAAGACCTGGAGGACCGTCGCGCCGCGGCTGCGCAACACGGCAATCTCGTTGCGCTGCCGGTTGACGGACAGCCCGACGACCAGCCCAATAAAGGCCAGCATCAACCCGATGATGGGAATGCTAAAGGCATAGAGCAGGATGTTGAGCAGTTGGGAGGATCGGCGGTAATTGACCAGCGCGTCCTGCGGCGAGACCTCAAGCCGGGTATTGGGTAGCAGGGAGGCAGCCTGCTGTTGGATGGTGCTGATGCGTGAGATCAGCCAGCGCACATCATCCGAACTCACTTCGGAACCGTCATGGACGAGATACCAAAGGGCTTGCGCCACTTCATCGCTGAGCGCAGGGACAAGGCGCAGCCGGAAGCTTTCTTCTGGGATAAAGAGCTGGTTTTCGAAGACGGTTTGGCGGTAAAACCAATAAGGGTCGGATGGGTCGGTGGCCTGCCAGATCCCGGCGACGATCACGGGAACCTGCACGGTGCGCGATGTGCCTTCGCTTTCGGTGCGGCGGAAGGTGACAAACTGCTCGCCCACCTGCAGGCCAAACTCGTCGGCCATCGCCACGTTGACCAGGATTTCCAT
>CAZYQJ010000290.1:0-6812 GCA_964649925.1 uncultured Litorilinea sp. | reverse complement strand
ATCGGCGTTGGCGCGGCGGTATTCCTCGATATTGCCCACATCGCACCAGTAACCATCCGCCACATAGCCAAAGATCGGTTTGCCGTCCGCCAGCATTTGCGGAAAGAGTTCGGTAGCGAAATCAAAGTTGGTGTCGGGCGGAATCAGGTCCAGGACTTCCGGCTCCAGCACATAGATGCCGGTGTTGACCGTATCGGAGATCAGTTCGCCCCAACTGGGTTTTTCCTGAAACTGGGTAATATGACCGGCTTCGTCGGTGGTGATGACGCCAAATTCCAGCGGGTTGGGGACACGCGTCAACGTCAGCGAGGCCATTGCCCCGCGCGCCTTGTGGACTTCGACCAGGTTCGTCAGATCAATATCGGTGAGCGCATCGGCGCTGATGACTAGAAAGGTGTCGTCCAGATATTCGGCGGCATTTTTCACCCCCCCGGCTGTGCCCAGGGGCAAATCCTCCACCACATAGGTGAGGCGGAGGCCCATGTTTTTGCCATCCTCAAAAGCATCCTGGATGGCTGCAGCCATATAGCGCAGCGTGACGATCACCTCCGTGATGCCGTGAGTCCTGAGCAAATCCAGGATATGGGCCATGACGGACTTGTTGACAATCGGCACCAGGGGTTTGGGCCGCCCAACGGTCAGAGGCCGTAGCCGGGCCCCTTCCCCACCTGCCATGAGAACCGCTTTCACACAGGCTCCTTTGATTCGGGGTCATTCGTCGCTAGACAGGCGGCCAGGGATAGTTGCGCCGGTGGTAGGATGGCTCCGGGAATTTGGCGCTTTGCAGCAGCCTTTGCACCCGGCTGACCAGCGCATCACGTTCGGCGTTGTTCAACAGCGTGCAGAGCGCCCGTCCTAGTTCGTCCGTCTCATCTTTGATTTTTCGAGAAAGCGCGGCCAAATCCTCTTGTAATTCCTCATCTATCGGCTGTCCGGCGAATTCCCAGACCACGGTCCGCAGCTTCGGGTCCGTATGAAAACAGACCCCGTGGTCAATCGCCCACAGCCGCCCATCCAGGCCGATCAAACAATGACCGCTCTTGCGGTCGGCGTTGTTGATCACATAGTCAAAGAGGGCCAGTTGGCGCAGGCTTTCGGTATAGCGGGCATCCTCTTGAACGGTGAAATAGTGTTCCTCTTCGTGATTGGCAATAAAGAACTGGACGCTGCCCAGCCCGCGTGAGCCATCACGCAGCACGGTCGGCGGCACCAGGTCCCAGCCGAGGGCCTGGCTGATGTGATAGGCAGCCGTTTCCCGCAGGCAAAGGCTGCCCCATTCAAAATCCCACAGCGGGCTTTCCCCACGGCGCGGCTTATAGACGGCGGGCAGGGTGAGGTCGCCGTCCGTCACCGTCACCAAAAAGCTATGGTTGGAGCTATATGGCAGCAGCCCCTGCTCCTTGATAGTGCCCTGGGCCAGCACATGCAGCACCTGGGCTTCGGTGATCTGGATAAGGGGTTCACCGGTGTTGTCTTCCGGCGGTTTCACATAGCGAGACAAGGGTATTCGTTTTCCTTGCATTCACAAGAGATATGTCGAGCCAGGGGGTGTGCGCCGGTTAGAAGATGATGGGTACGGCCTGGCCGTCCGAGCGTGGGCAGAAGTGACCCTCGCGGTCAATCGGCCTGCCGCACAGCGGGCAGGTAGGCCGCCCTTTGGCGATCACTTCGAGGGCGTGTTCGCTCAGGGCGCGCATCTGTTCGCGCGTGGCGACGAAGCGAACAGCAGGCACTTCGTCGCTTTCCGGGTCCACGATGCTGCCGCTCTCCGTCAGGATCAGTGCCTTGGCAATCACCCAAATCTTGTCATCTTCTTCGTCATAGCCCACCATCAACTGGCCTACACGAAAGACAGGTTCGACCGGACTCTCGGCAAAGAGGGTCTTTTTTTTGCCCGTCACAGGCGGCAAGTCAGGGTATTTTTCCTCCAACTCTTCCAGCAGTTGCAAAACACTGATGGCGAGATTAGCGACCTCCTGCTTTTCCAAGACCAGGCTGATCAGTTGCGAACCGGAACGACCTTGGAGAAAGAAGGTGCGCTTGCCCGGTTCGCCTACAGCATCGGCAATGATATGTTGGACGGGATTTAGATCATAGGCAAAGTTGACCATAGTGACTTTCTCACCTCGCCGAGTCTACACAGCGGAGGCTGGCCGCGCGGCGATCCTGGGAAACGCAGCCAGGCGTCAGACGCTGTCTGCTCCCGGTTGGGGGATGCTTTCGGGCGCGGGTACAGCCAGGGACTCCCCTGATTGGTTGTCGCTGCTCTCTGCTGTTTTGGATTGGGTTTCTGATTCGGCTTCGTCTTGCTTCCATTCAAATGTAGGCAGGTCGGCCAGATAGTTGGTGAACAGCACCATCGGTCGCATGTCATAAAAGGCCAATGCGCTAATCGACCCCGTGTTGACGGCAATGCGCTGAAACAGGTCCAACGGCGTGCCCATATAGTGGGCCAGCGTGGTGCGGATCACATCGCCATGGCTAAAGACGGCGATCAACTGATTGGGGTGAGCCTGCCGCAGCCGTTCCAGCGTCCAGACGGCGCGCGCCTGCACCTGATAGAGTGTTTCCCCATCGGGGAAGCAAAAGCTGCTGGGGTTATGCTGCACAAAATGCCATTCCGGGGTTTTGGACAGTTCGCGCAGATCCCCTCCCTGCCAACCGCCATAGTCTACCTCGATCACGCCCGGTTCGGGGGTCACCTGCAGCCCCAACGCTGCGGCGACGGGTTCGGCAGTTTGTAGACAACGCTCCAGCGGGCTGGAATAGACGGCGCTAACCGGCTGCTTGGCGAGTAGATCCGCCAACCGGGCGGCCTGGGCCACGCCCTTCTCGTTGAGATGCACGCCGGGGGTGCGGCCTGCCAACCGGCGGGTGCCGACCCAATCATTCTCTCCATGACGAATCAAAAGCACATAGGTGATGGCTGCCATATCCTCCTGTCTCACGATCCATATGCTATAATGGCGCTAAGTAGCGGGGGCGCCGGTGGAGCCATCCCGCATGACCCACCCAGCATAGCACGCAGGCTGGGTGTAGGAAGTGGCAGACCTTACGTTCTGTCTGGGCATTCCGTCTGGACATCCCATCTAGCCCTGCGTGTGCTGTCTGCCGCCAAACGCGCAAATGACCTATCCATGTCTACACTGTTTACCGCAGTTGCAGTGTAACATATTATGCTGTTTTGCCAACTGCGGTAAAGATTTCCCGCCAGTCCACCGGCCTTTGACAGGTTGAACCGGGTCCGTATGCCTTTTCTCCTCAGCTTTGCTGCACGGCTGCGCCGTCTCCTCCTTGCGCTTGGCGTCACCACAGTCCTTGTGGCCGGACTCGCAATCCTGGGCGCATGCGCTCGCCGGGCGACGCCAGAGGTTGACCCCTACGCCGTCTATCGTCCCGCGGTTCACAGCGAGTTTCAAGCCGATTTCGACCAGCTAGAGACCGCACCGCGCTACGCCATTGCGGTGACGCTCGACCCCAGCGGCGAGGTGTTGAGCGGAACCGCCGAAATCGTCATCACCAACCCTGGCCCGGACCCCTGGCGGAACCTCGTATTTCGCCTCTATCCTATGCTGGCGCAGTATGGCGGCACCATGACCATCACCAGCGTGCTGGTGGATGACCAACCGGCCACCTTTGTCTACCAGGCCGAAAACAGCGCCATCCGGCTGGATTTGCCCCAAACACTGCCCGTCGACGGCAGCGTAACCGCCAAACTGGCGTGGCGGCTGGGCATCCCGCGCTGGAGTGACAACCCCAATATCTACGCGCTCTTTGGACGCAGCCAGCAGATGATCAGCCTGCCGCTCTTTTACCCGTCGCTGGCGGTCTACCAGCCCGGCCCTACGCTGGGAACCGGTCACTGGTGGGAGGAGTTGGGCAGCGTGCGCGGGGATGCAGCGTTCAATGTAACCTCGCTCTTTGTGGTGACAGCCACGCTCCCCAGCGAACAGGTGCCCGTCGCCACCGGCACGCTGGTGGGTTCCGAGGTGTTGACCGATGGCAACTTTACGCGCCATGTATGGGTGACCGGCCCGGTGCGTGAGTTCGTACTGCACATGAGCCCGCTCTTTAGCTCGGCCAGCCTGGAAGCCTATGGCACGCGCGTGGTCAGCTACTGGCTGCCAGGCCACGAAGCCGCCGGGCGCGAGGCGTTGAACTATGCTGTCAGCGCGCTGCGGATCTACAGCGACTATTTTGGGGGCTATCCCTTCCGCGAGATGCGCGTTGCGCCCGCGCCGATCACCTATCGCGGCATGGAGTACCCCCAGGTGATCCTCTTGGGGGTAGACCTATACTCGCGCTTCCGCAGTAACCTCGAAATCCTGGTGGCGCATGAGATGGCGCATCAGTGGTGGTATCAACTGATCCACAACGACCCGGTCAACACGCCCTGGCTGGATGAATCCATCGCCGAGTATTCGGTCAAGATCTACTATGAACACCTACATGGCGACCGTGACGCCGACCTGCTCTCCTGGCAACGCTGGCAGACGCCGGTTGATCTGCTGGAACAACAGGAAGATGGGCTGCTGCTCAACCGTGCAGTGGACAGCTTTGACACGGGCGCACAGTACGAAACAGTCATCTATGCGAAGGGCGCGCTGCTCTACGCGCAGATGCGTGACATCCTCGGTGACCGCGTCTTTCGCCGCTTCCTGCGCGACTACCTGGCGCAAAACCGCTATCAGATTGTAGACAATGACCGCTGGCTCGACGCCGCGGCAGGGCTTCATGACCCGCGCCTCAACACGCTCTATCATGAATGGATCGGGGTGTCCGCCCCACCCCAACCCACGCCAGCCGCGACGCCAACCGCTACCCCGCCGGGGGAATCACCCCCACCCTAGACCGGATCCCCCGGCGATTCTGCAAAGGGGTGCGGGTAGACGCGCCGCCAGCCCTGTTTGCCATAGACCGGCGTGCCCCAATAGGCTTCGCGCGTGTCCAGTGCCTTGTCATGATGGGATGAGACAATGGACCGCATGATCTCCTGTGTCAATCGCGCGTCCATCGCCAGCAGGCGATCCAGACAGGCCGGGTCATGGGCGTGGTTGACCTGTTCGTGCGGATCTTGCGCCAGGTCAAACAGGTGGACATCGCCCGTGGCATATTTGCAGAGTTTCCAGCGCCCATCGTAGAGCATCCAGCCGTTGGCAGTCATGCCGACCAATGCCTCGCGCGGGTCGCTGTCAGGCAGCCCCAGCCCCGGCAGCGGCTGTGAATCCATGTAGGCAGGCCGCGGCAGACCGGCCCAGGCCAGCAGCGTGGCCGTCAGGTCAGTCAGCGCCGCCAGGTTGTCCACCGTCTGCGCCGCGATTCCCCCGGCAGGCCGCACGATCAGCGGGATGTGGATACTGCCCTCATAGAAGGTGCCCTTGCCGATCAAGTCATGGTCGCCCAGGTAGTCGCCGTGGTCGCTGGTAAAGACGATCACGGTGTTTTCGAGCAGCCCTTGATCGCGCAGCGCACTCACCACCTGCCCCACCTCATAGTCAATCTGTTCGACCTCGGCGGCATAGTGGGCGCGGATCTTGCGCTTGTGTTCGGCGGTAAAGTCGCTGTAGTCCACCCCGTTCCACGGCAGGCGGTTGCCCTCGACATTGGCGGCGCGCAGCCGTGCCGTGTTCGCCTCGACATAGGGCACAGCCTCCGGCATGGCTGCGGGGTCTACCCGATCCAAAAACTCGGCGTTGGGGTCATAGGGGCAGTGCGGGCCAGGGAAACTGACCATCATGGCAAAGGGCTGCTCGTCCCCGTAGGTGCGGATAAAGCGGCGCGCCTCCTGCCCCACAAAGTGATCGACCGAGAACTCCCACGGCAGGCGGTTGATAATCGCGCCCTTGTGCTCAAAGTAGCCCTCATGTTCGCTGCCGTGCAGTTTGCGGAAGCCGTGTTCGCGCAAGAACCGATAGTAGTCGTCGCGGATGTGAATCCAGCGTTTATCCTCTGCGGCCACCTTGTATTGAAACCCGTGGTGGCTGTCCCAGGGGTAGAAGTGCATCTTGCCCACCGCGGCGGTATAGTAGCCCGCCTCGGCCAGCCGTTCGGGCCAGGTCTTGATCCCTAAGGCGCGCAGGTCAGGCCGCAGCCATTGGCTGTTGCTGGTGACCCCGTTCTGGATGGCATTCATGCCCGTAAGCAGCGAGGCGCGCGCGGGCACGCAGATGGGTGAAGTCGAATAGGCGCGCGTGTAACAGACCCCCTGCGCGGCCAGGCTGTCAATGTGGGGGGTACGCACAAAGCCCGCGCCGTAACAGCCCAGAAAGTCGGCGCGCAGTTGGTCGGCCATGATCAGGACGATATTTGGCTGTGGCATTGGGTATTTAGTCCAGTTCTAGCCATGCGGGCGCGCACGGAACAGGCCACACACGCCCGCATGATTGGGCGGATTGGTCCGGCAGCAGGGCTACCCCTGAAGGAGGAACCACGTTTCAGGATAGCCGTTGCCGGGCGTTTGGGCAACATCAAAGCAAAAGAGCAGGCATTGGAGGACGCAGCGGAGCCCTAGACGACCAGTTCGATCTCCCGCCAGCGGTGACAGGCGGCGTAGCGTCCCGGTTCGACCTGTTCCAGCGGCGGCGTGACCGTCCGGCAGACATCCACTGCAAAGGGGCAGCGCGGGTGGAAATAGCAGCCTGAAGGCGGGTTGGCCGGGTTCGCCACTTCGCCCTGTGGAACCGCGCGTTCGCCTGTGGCAAAGGGGTCGGGCTTAGGGAGCGAAGCAATCAACGCCGCGGTGTAGGGGTGTTTGGGCGAGGCAAAGAGCGCTTGCGGCGGCGCGATCTCGGCCACGCGGCCCACATACATCA
>CAZYQJ010000289.1:1202-6817 GCA_964649925.1 uncultured Litorilinea sp. | reverse complement strand
GACGGAGAGACCATCCACACAAGGGGAATCATGATGAGAACTGCACCCGCCAGCAGCAGAACGTAGCTTAGCGTGAATTGAAAACGCCGGCGGGCACTCTGAGTGAGGACCACGGTTACGCATCTCCAGCTTCGTAGTAAACCCACAGGGGCGAGGATCTAAAGATCAAGGCAGTGAGGGCGATGAGGATCAAGAAAAGCAACCACGCCATGGCAGAGGCCAGACCCAAACGGAACCATTCAAAGCCATTACGATAGAGATAGAGCACGTAGAATAGGGTGGCGTTGTTTGGCCCCCCCTGCGTCATAATGTAGCCCTGGGTAAAGATCTGCAGCGCGCCAATGATACCGGTTACCAGATTATAGAAGATAACCGGTGTGAGCATGGGCAGTGTGATGCTGAAGAATCGCCTCCGCGCCGAAGCGCCGTCAATCTCTGCCGCCTCGTACAGTGCTGTTGGGATACTCTGAAGGCCGCCTAAGTTGATCAGCATACTAGCGCCCACGCCCCATAAACTCATGAGCACAATCGACGGCAAGGCCCAGGTCTGATCCCATAGCCATGCCGGGCCTTGAATGCCCACAAGCGCCAGGCCCGCATTGAGGATGCCAAAGTCGGGATGGAAGATCCAGATCCAGAGCATGGATGCAGCCACACCGGAGATGACGGCGGGCATGTAGTAGATCGTGCGCAGGAAGCTCATGCCGCGCAGAGGCTGATTGAGCAATAGCGCGATCAGCAGACCGATCACCAGGTGGAGCGGCACGGACATGACCGAATATAAGGCACTGACACGCAGCGATTTCCAGTAGAGTGGGTCTTGGAAAAGCTTGGCGAAATTCGCAGCCCCGATCCATTCAGGCGCAGAGAACGCATCGTAGTCTGTAAAACCTAGATAGAGCGAGGCTACGATGGGGCCAAGCATAAAGACCAGAAAACCAATGATCCAAGGCGAAACAAAGAGATAGAACTCCCTGATCTCGCGGCGCGAGATGGCTCCACGGGAGCGGCGGATGCTCCTCGATTGGCCTGGATGCGCAAGCGTAGACATAGGCTCTCTTCTATGGTGTGACGCGGCCGAATTCGCATCGGTCCCCTAGCGGCAACAGATGCAAAAGCGTTTACGCGCCGCGCATGGGAAAAACTGGACTGGGGGATTCGAATATACCGGCACTTAGCGATGACAATAGAGTCACCGTAATGTGGACGAGCTACGATGTCCACATTACGGCTGTCTCGTACGCCAATGAACTTATCAAACAGTACCTACACGGACCTTTGGGGGCTGGATAACTGACAATAAGGCATCGCAGGTAGGCTTCCTGCGAAAGGGCAGATGATTAGCCGATCGGCAGGGAAGTCACCTCGGCCAGCAACTCGTCGGCTTGGGCAGTCATGTTCACGCCGGTGTCCTCCGGTGATTGCTCATTCAGCAGCAGTTTGTCCAATTCGGGCGTATAGACCTTGGAGATGATCTCGCTGAAGAGTGGATGGTGGGCACCGCGGTTGACAGAGTATTCTAGCAACTCGCCACGCACGCTGTGGTGTTCCGGCGCACCGGAGAAGTTCAAGTGCTCCTCAGACTCGCGCCACGTCCGCATAATCGGAGCTTCCAGACCGTCTAGGGCAAAGACGCCCTGCGGTTCGTCCATCATAAACCACTTAGCAAACTCCCAGGCCGCCTGCGGTGAGCGAGTGGCCTTGGCGACTAAATAGACTCCACCGCTGTAGCTACCGCCGCGCTGTTCGCCCTGCGGCACATGTGCGATGTCCCATTCCCAATCCTCAATCAGGCTGCGATGTTCGATGGCAAAGCTGTGACCGATCTCCATTGCAACCGTGCCGGTTTCCCACGGACTGGTCATTGGCATTGCACTGGCCTCTGCCGGAGTCGGCGCCACTCTATGTGTATAGATGAGATCCTGCAAGAACTGCAAACCCCAAATGACCTCATCAGTGTCAAATAGACTCTTGTCAGGCATGACGCGCTCATTGAAAAGGTCTCCGCCCTGCGAACGCGCCAGCACCTCTAGTACCTGGTAGCTCGTGCCTGCCGTCGTGCCGTACTGGGTGATATTGTCACCTTCGCCCTTGGTGAGAGCTTTGGCCGCTTCAAGGAAATCGTCCCAAGTCCATTCCATGGTAGGGTACTCAACACCTGCCTCGTCGAATAACGTCTTGTTGTAGAACAAAACATAACCATTGGTGCCGTTGACCGTACCGAAGTTGCGGTCCTGCAGCATCGTGCCTTCCCGCAAGAACCGCGTCACATAGATCTCGTCATCCAACAGCATTGGACACAAGTCAAAGTAATCGGTCAGGTCGAGGAGCGCGTTCTTGTCCAAATAACCGGCAATCTGAGGTTCGCTGGCATATAGCACGTCGGGAGGATCGCCCGCGGCAAACATGGTCAGCACTTTGTCGAGATAGTTAGTCGGGATATGCAACAGCTCTACATTAGCGTTGGGATACGCCTCGTTGAACATGCTAATGATGGTTTCATTCGTCTGAACTTCCTTAGGACCACCCCATGTACTAAAAACCAACTCTCCGGACGCGGACATATCGCCGCAGGGTACTTGTACTTGGGGCGCGTCACCGGCAGGCGCGTCCTGCGCAGAAGGTGCACCCGATGGGCTAGTTGCCGCGGTACATGCGGCTAAGGCTGTGGCCGCAACCGCAGACGCCGAAAGGGTCAGAAATTGACGACGACTAAGGGGATTGGAGCTCATGAGGGTACTCCTTTCAGTAGCACGCTCTTGTGGGGTTAGGTATCATCAACCTTAACGTCGCGAGCATACGCGTTGGCACCGCAACGACGGATCAGACAGGAGCATGTTGGCGATGTAGTGTGGAGTCTGTTGGTTCGTAGTGAAGTCTAATCTGAGTTGAAACCACTGTCAAACGTACTCAAATATCACCTGTGTGGTGGGGCGGAGGCGCAGCTGTTTGTCGAGCCAAAAGCCTTCGAGAGCAACCGCGAGTTTCATGGTGCTTGTGCCTCTCCGGCGGCTGCGCCTTCACGAGGTTACGCTGACAAAGACCACCTTCCCACGCAGGGCACCGCGCTGGCTATAGGCCGAACAGGAAACGGCACAGGTTCTTAAGATACTGCAACAAGCGACGAACTCGCCCGGCTATGCTGTGTCTGGATTGACGCTGGCAGTCACGACCAAGTATGCATGATGAAGGCAATGCACAAGTTTCATCCGCAGAGTTCATTTGCGAAAGGCTTTTACGCCATCCCCATGGCAAGTGCCTAACCAGGTGCCACCCTCTGCCCTTGATAGATCTGATGGTCCCACCTCCGTGCCTGAAAGCGCGGTTCATCCCCTTTTAACACGGCGATAGCATCAATACAAGCGTCGGTAAAACAGCGACGGTGGCAGTGGACCGTGTTTCCAGCAATATGAGGCGTTGGCAGTACGTTGGGATGTTGCCGGAACCAAGCATCGCTTGGCGGCGGCTCTGGCGCAAAAACATCCACCGCTGCCCGCAATGTGCCGGCCTGAACACGCTGCCATAAAGCCTCCTGCTCCACCACCGCCATACGGGTGACCAATACCAGCAACGCACCATCGGGCAATACCTCAATGACATCCTGGTTGATGATTTGCTGTGTTGCGGGGGTGGGGGGAATCCCGACAACGAAGATTTCACTTGTGCGGGCCAACTCCACCAAGGACGTAACCCGTCGTACCTGGAAACGTTGCAATACTTCATCGCTGACGAATGGATCGTAAACTCCGACTTCGCAGCGGAATGGAGCTAGCAACTCGCAGTATCGGCGATTGATGCTGCCAAAACCGGCTAGGCCAACTCGTCTACCAGTCAGGTCACCATAGACAAATCCCGGCATATCCGCGGCAGAGGGAATCCATTCGCCTCTCCGTACCAATGCCACCGCATCCGGGATGTCACGGATCAGGTTGAGCGTCATTGCTAGGGCGAATTCGGCAACCGTGGGCGTCATACTGCGGGAGGTGTCCACCACGACAGCACCCCGGGAGGTAACTTCCTCAAAATCCAGCCAACCATCGAAACGGAAATCAAAGGTACCTGCCAGCACTCTCATTTTCGCAGCCAGCCGCCAGTCCTCGGGCAGGGTTGCAGGCCGGAACCAAGGGCTGACAACAATTGCATCGGCTTGGGGCATCATAGCCCTGAACTCATCTGGCAGATCCGCGGGTGCATTCTCCGGCTGGCTGACTAGAGTCACCTGCCCAGCCGAGCGCAACAGATTGCACCCTTCATCGATAAGTACGCTGCGCGCGCCGTGACGTCCCCCCGCCAAGACAAGAAAGTTCATCTTTTCCCTCCTGCCCCTAGGGCGTCATCGCAGCCATAAGATGCTGCTGCAAAAACTGCTGCACGCGAATGGGCTGCCCCGTGCGGCTGCTCTCGATGGCCGCAAAGATCAGCGCCACCGACTGCAGGTTGTCCTCGACGTTGGTCGCCATCGCCTCGCCGCCATCCAGCCAACGCACAAACTGCTCGATCAGCCACGCATTCGCCCACTTCGGCTGCTCCAACAGCGCCACGCGCTCGCCTGCGCCCGCCCGCACACGCCGGTTCTTCTGAGACGCATCGTAGGCAAACGCCTCAATCTGGCGATTGCCCATAATCAGTGTGCCGCCCGCACACTCGGCGCGGATGTACTCATTCCCCCAGCTGTTTAAGCTGACCGCATTGGTCTTGGCCCCTTCGTAGAGCGCACGTGTGCCGTTTTCAAAGTGCATCAGCACCAGCCCCTGTGCATCGCCCGCAAACTCCCCCCATGGCGGTGTCCACGTCTGGGCGTAAAGCGTATCGCACGCAGCGCCCGCCAAGTCCGCCAAAATGTCGAGATGGTGCACGGCTCCTTCCACCATCAAGGGGTCTGGGATCTCGTGGCGGAAGCGGCCCCACGCACCAAACTGGCGGCAGTCGCAGGTGAAGCGGCAGACCAGATAATCCAGTGCGCCAAAGCGGCCTGTGCGCAGCAGGTGGCGCAGCGTCGTCTTGTCCTGATCAAAGCGGTGGCTCATGGTGACGCCCATCTTCTTGCCCGCCGCCTTGACCTTGTGGGCGATGCGAATCGAGGCGTCCAGCGTGTCGGCAATCGGCTTTTCGGACAAGATGTGCAGATCATGCGCCAACGCCAAATCCACTACCTGCTCATGGCTGTCGGGGGTCGTGATCACAGCGCAGCAATCCGCCTTGACCTCAGCGAAGGCTTGGTGCAGGTCGGTGTAACACTGGTCAGCGCGCAGGCCGAGGGCGTGCTTGGCATTCAACACCGCCTCGGGGTTGAGATCCACGGCGGCTACGACCTCGATCAGCCCATCTTGAATGTTGGGGGGCAGCATGTGGTCGCACCAGGCGCGCCCCATCGCCCCGATGCCGACGACGATCATTTTGTAGGCCATGTTCTTCGTGCTAGCTTTCGCTAGATGCGCTCTGGTTTGGGTTGTGCTGGGCCGTGGGTATGGTCCCACAGATGGCCGCGGCGTTTGTGTCCCTGCAAGGTCGTCTCGAAAAAGACCGCTTCGACCGGCTCGAACACCTGGGGGAAGTCATGGTGATGCCCCATGCCGGTGGCGATGCAGTCACCGGGACCGACTTCGTAATGCTTG
>CAZYQJ010000289.1:0-1192 GCA_964649925.1 uncultured Litorilinea sp. | reverse complement strand
TCCAGTACTCGTCGCAGTCATGATAGTGGCTGTCGAAATTGGTCTCTTTGGGATAGGCGACCGCATCCCCTTTGTCTTGGGGCTGCTCGCTCTTGGTGACAGCAAATAGCCCCGAACCGCCCAACTGCTCTCCCCAGTGCCCCCCCATCCGGATCAGGAGGGTATCGGCCAAGACCTCGGAGACCTCAAAATGGCCATCTTCTGTGTCTAGGTCTAGATTTGCGCCTCGCTCAGCCAAGGTCGATCTCTCCCCGTAGCGGATGCGGCATGATCCCTCACCGACGATGAGCTTTTCCTTTTGACCGATGCGTGCAAAGGTGTGCTGTTGACCGGGCGCAAGATGCACGATCTCAAACTGCGTCATCTCGCACCAGGCAGGGGCTTGGCCTTCGCCTTGTTTGAATACTGGCATGATGTTCACCCTTCTGCTAGTGGTGGGCTGTTGACCCGTCGCTATAGAGTAGACAGGCCACGCTATGCTCCTGCCCTGCTACGGCAACGGGTTGGGGGGTGATGT
Organism: uncultured Litorilinea sp.; assembly: GCA_964649925.1. GTDB lineage: Bacteria > Chloroflexota > Anaerolineae > Caldilineales > Caldilineaceae > QEUY01. The sequence continues at coordinate 675 of CAZYQJ010000289.1, read as the reverse complement.
GTTGGCAGTGCGGCATCCTGTGGGGGCACCGGGGGTAGAAACGACAGCCTTGCGCATGTCTCAGCCGGAGTACCTCTTCGCTGGGTAAGGCAATCTCACTGCTCCAGCGCGTGCGCGGATTGGGTTCTGGGATGGACTCAATCAGAAGCTGAACATAGGGGTGCTTTGCCTCCTCAATGACCTTTGGGGTGTGGCCGCTTTCCGCAATCAGCCCTTGGTACAGGATATAGGTCGAATCGCTGATCTGATAGGCGGTACTCAGGTCATGGGTAATATAGAGGAAAGAGATGTTGTGCTCATCGCGCAGGCGCAACATGGTATCTAGGATCATCGAGCGGAGAGACGCATCCACCATCGAAACTGGCTCATCCGCAACAATGAGGGATGGCTTAAGCAAATACGCCCGTGCGATCATCATCCGTTGACGCTGCCCGCCACTCAGCTGATGAGGATGTTTTTCCAGGACCTCCTCCGCGCGCAGACCAACTACTTTCAATGCCTCGGCAATCATTGCCTCTGCGTCATGACGGTTCTGGGCCAGTCGAAAGTTACGGATCACCAGGTCGAAGACATGACGTACCGGGTAGAAGGGGTTAAAGACTTCAAAGGGATCTTGAAAAACAGGTTGTACCTGACGCCGGAACGCAACATACTGCTGTGAGCTTAAAGTTGAGA
>CAZYQJ010000288.1:5801-6825 GCA_964649925.1 uncultured Litorilinea sp. | reverse complement strand
TCGATCAGCGGGGAGAGGTCTTCGCTGCTGTCCAGCCTGTATGCGCGGGCGCTGATTTCCTGGGCCAATGCGGCCGCTCGGTCCACAGTGACCGGACGGCGCAGCCTATCTCTAAGCATGGTGGTCACAATCTCCTGTGTGTACTGCTGCCTTGATCATCGGCTCTTATCCAGTCTGCCGGTTAGCAAGTATGCGCGTACCTTGAGGATCGCTCTAGTGGTACAGCGCGTACAAGGGGCTGGTGTACAGAGGGCTGACACAGATTCAGGTAGATTATTTCAATGCGGCGATTGGGCATTGGCGCTTGTGCAGGAAGATGGCAGTCGACGTATAATGAAAGGAGTTTTTGTGCGAAATTTCACGTAAGGCCGCACCGTCGCCTAGAAATGATCCGCGATTGTGGTTACAAGTAGTCTGTTACGCCACCCCCTGATTGTCACGCTGAAAAGCTTGCGCGGCAATGTGCGCGGCGTGGTCCTCACCGAACCCCTGTGGGGGATTCCCTACAACCTCTATGCGCCCTATGTATCGGTTTACATGCTGGCGTTGGGGTTGACCGACAGCCAGATTGGGCTGGTCGCCAGCGTCGGCCTCACCTGCCAGATCTTTTGGACCATGATCAGCGGCGCGGTCACTGATAAGTATGGGCGCAAACGCACGACTTTGATCGGTGACCTGATCTCCTGGAGTATTCCCTGCCTGATCTGGGCTGTGGCGCAAGACATCAACGCCTTCCTACTGGCGGCTGTCATCAACAGCATTTGGCGTGTAGCCTCCAACTCATGGCTCTGCCTGCTGGTGGAAGATACCGACCCCGCGTTGCTGGTTGATGTCTATTCGCTGATCTACATCTCTGGGCAGTTGGTTGCGTTCTTCTCGCCGCTGGCAAGCCTGTTGATCGCCCAGTATTCGCTTGTACCCACCATGCGCGGGCTGTACCTGTTTGCCTTTGTGATGATGACCGCCAAGTTCGTGATCATGAATGCCATGGTGGTTGAGCCGACGCAGGGGGTTGACCGGATGC
>CAZYQJ010000288.1:0-5791 GCA_964649925.1 uncultured Litorilinea sp. | reverse complement strand
ATGCAGGCGACTCAGCACCAATCGCTGTTCAGCATTATGCGCGGGTCGGGCAGCGTGCTTGGGCAGATCTTACGGTCGCCGGAGACATTGGTAACGGGCGGGTTGATGGTGCTGGTCACCATCTCGTTGACCATTCACAACACCTTTTGGGGCGTGTTGGTCACCGAGAAACTCCAGGTGGAATCGCGCTATCTCGCCTTCTACTATGTGGCTCGGTCGCTCACGATGTTGTTTTTCTACTTTATGGTGATGCCCAGGCTGCGTATAGCGGATGTGCGTAAGCCGATGATCTTTGGGTTTACCGGCTTGATCCTGAGTTGGAGCCTGTTGATCCTCATTCCCCCCCAGAGTTATCTGCTGTTGCTTGTGGCAACGATCCTAGAAGGGTGCAGCATTCCCATCACCAACCCGCTGCTGGACAAACTGGTGGCGACGACGGTAGACCCCAAGGAGCGCGCCCGTGTCATGAGCATCTTATATCTGGCGGTGCTCACCTGTACATCACCCTTTGGCTGGATTGCCGGGCAAGCGTCGGAGATCAGCCGCAACCTGCCCTTTGTCCTCAACATCGGGCTGTTTACGCTGGCCATCTTGCTGGCTTTTTGGGCTATCCGCCGCACCCCTGACACTACGGCTACGGTCAAGACAGCCAGCGCGCAGGGTTAACGTGGACGAGAGCGGCGGCCCGGTGGTGGAGCGGGGCGTCTGCGGCCTGATCCCCTGCCGCGGTTGGCTGTAGGCTGATCGGCGCGCGCCCGGCGATGGCGGCCTGCGATCTGGCCGGGCGCGGGCTCTTCCCCGCGCGGCACAGCCACGCGCACGCTCACCGATTGATTGCGGAGTTTGGTTTCCGCCATCGCGCCGAGTACTTGTTCTTTGTATTCGGACGGCACTTCGACAAAGGTAAACCGGTCATAGATGTCGATCGCGCCGATGGCGCGGCCTGGAATCCCGGCTTCGTTCGCAATTGCGCCCACGATGTCTGAAGGGCGTATGCCGCTCGAACGGCCCGCATCGATAAACAGGCGCACCATGCCGTCTTCGGGCGGGGCTGCCAACGACTCTTCCTCGATGGCGGCCAGCAGCGGTTTGTCGCGGCGGGCCAGCCAGGCCGCGCCCGCGGCGATCTCCGCCAGGTCGCGACCGCTCTCGTCGGCCAATTCCTGCACCAGCGACAGGTACAGATCTAAATCCGATTCCTCCAGGGCATGCAGAATCTGATCCTTGAAGAGTTGGACACGCCGCGCGGCGATGTCGGCGCGCGTGGGCAGGGGCATCTGCTCGATGGATCGCCCGATATAGCGTTCGATCTCGCGGCGCAACCGCTGCTCGCGCGGGGTGGCGAAGAGAACTGCTGTCCCGGTGCGCCCGGCACGGGCTGTACGCCCAATGCGGTGGACGTATGATTCAGGGTCATAGGGGATGTCATAGTTGACGACCAGCCCGATGCGCTCGACATCCAGCCCGCGCGCCGCGACGTCGGTCGCCACGACAAGTTCGACTTGCCCGCTGCGCAGCCGCCGGATCACGCTCTCGCGCTGCGCTTGGCTCATATCCCCCTGCATCGCTTCAGCGGCATAGCCGCGCGCCTGTAACCGCTCGGCCACTTCCGCCGCGCGCAGCTTGGTGCGGACAAAGACCAGGGTCGCCTCGCCGGGGATGCTCTGCACCTCCAAGAGTTGGGTCAAGGCATCGAGTTTTTGCGCTTCTGCGACCTGTACATACCGCTGTTCGACGGTGGGCACGGTCAGCGTCCGGTGCTCGCTCTCGACTGTAACGTGGTTGTCCAGATAGCGGTCGGCAATCTGGCGTACCTCGGCGGGCATGGTCGCGGAGAAGAGGGCCGTCTGGCGTTGGGCGGGAGACTGCCCCAGAATCCACTCCACATCCTCGATAAAGCCCATACGCAGCATCTCGTCTGCCTCGTCCAGCACCAGCGTGGTCAGCGCGCCCAAGTCCAGCGTGCCGCGGCGCAGGTGATCCATGATCCGGCCTGGCGTGCCCACCACCACCTGCACGCCGCTGCGCAGACGTTCCAACTGTTTTTGGATCGGCTGTCCCCCGTAGACGGGCAGCACGCGCACCGCGCCCAGCCAGCGCGCATAGGTGTGCACCGCTTCGGCCACCTGGATCGCCAACTCGCGCGTGGGGGTCAGTACCAGGGCCTGCACCGCCCTGTCGCGCAGGTTGATCTGCTGCAGGATGGGCAGCGCAAAGGCTGCGGTTTTGCCTGTGCCGGTCGGCGCCTGGCCGATGACATCGCGCCCAGCCAGCAGCAAAGGGATGGTTTTGCACTGGATCGGCGTCGGCGCTTCATAGCCCACATCGCCCAGGGCGCGGATCAGGGGGTCGCTGACCCCAAGTTCCTCAAATGATAGGATGTCGGCGCAGTCGTCGCTTGCCATGTGCTTATCCTTCGAACAGTTGGTTGCGTCTGCCGCGAGTGTATCACCTCCCTGTACCGCGGGCTGTTCCGTGCCTTACGGTTTTTGCGGCGTGAGATTGGTACGTCTGGGAAATGTAGTTGGCATGACGATCAATTGCCGCATCTATCCCCCACAATGAAGGTCGGTGGCGGCGCTGCTCAACTGGCGGCACGGGGTCTTGAGCACCCGCATTTTGAGTCTGGAGGTGCTTGTTATGGAAAGCCGAGCCAAGATATTTGGGCACCCGGTTCACCCGCTGTTGATCGTCTTCCCGTTGGGGCTGTTGACGGCTGTCGTCGTGTTTGACATCATTCATTTCTTTACCGACAGCGTGCGGGCGGCTGCCGCTTCCTACTACAACGTGATTGCGGGCATCCTGGGCGGGCTGGTAGCGGCCATCTTCGGGCTGTGGGATTGGCTGGCGATCCCTGGCAGGACGCGTGCCAAGCGTATTGGCCTATTGCATGGCCTGGGCAATGTGGTCGTGTTGCTGCTCTTTGCCGTTAGCTGGTGGCTGCGCCGGGACGCACAGGATTATGTGCCAGGCGTGTGGGCATTTCTGACGGCACTCGCCGGGATTGCGCTGTCGCTGCTGACCGGCTGGCTGGGCGGTGAATTGGTCTACCGGCTGCGTGTCGGCGTGGACGACGGCGCACATCTCGACGCCTCGAACTCGCTTTCGGGCGAGCCTGCCACCCTGCCTGCGGATCGAAGCTAGTCCGGGGCAGCCAGGGAGAACGCAAGATGCGTCTAAAACCTATCGCCCAGCAGGTCGTGGTTCTCATGGGGGCGTCCAGCGGCATGGGGCGTGAAACGGCGCGGCGCTTTGCCCAACGCGGCGCGCGCGTGGTGGTGTCGGCGCGCAGTGAGCCGGGGCTGCGGTCATTAGTGGACGAAATCCATGCCGCGGGCGGAAAGGCCATCGCCGTGCCTGCCGACGTTTCGGATTTCGACCAGGTCAAGTCGGTCGCCGACCGCGCCGCGGAAGTCTACGGGCGGATCGACACCTGGGTTCACCTGGCGTCTGTCGGCATGTGGGCGACTTTTGAACAGACCACACCCGCCGAGTTCAAGCGGATCATCGACGTCAACCTGACCGGGCAGGCGTACGGCGCGATGGCGGCGCTGCCCCATCTCCGCCGCGAGGGTGGCGGCGCGCTGATCCATATCTCCTCGATTGAGGCGAAACTGCCCGTCCCGCTGCAGAGCGCCTATGGCGCATCCAAGCAGGGGATGACCGGCTTGATTGACACCTTGCGTATGGAACTGGAGGCAGAAGGGGCCAATGTCAGCGTGACAAACGTCATGCCATCCGGGATCAACACACCGTTTTTCAATAAGGCCCGTACTAAAATCGGGGTGCAGCCAAAGCCGGTGCCGCCGATTTACCAGCCGCAGCTTGTCGCAGATGCGATCCTGTACGCTGCAGAGCATCCCGTCCGCGAGATCGTGGTGGGGGGTGGCGGCAAGGCAGGGATTGTGCTCAAGCAGATTGCGCCGTGGGTGAGCGATGCGCTGTTGCGCTCTACGGCGTTTCAGATGCAGCGTACAAATATTGCCAAGTCTGCGGACGCGCCCGATAACTTGTTTGAGCCTATCGCGGGGTATGACCGCGTGGAGGGGGACTACAGCGAGCGCGCCAGGTCAACGAGCGGCTATACGTGGCTGGCATTGCACCCGAATGTGCGCCGCGTCGCTGTGGGGATAGCCGTGGCGGCTGTGGCGATCATGGCAATACGCCCGTCTCAAAACGGGTATGACGCACACCAACACAGACGTTTGCCTTAACCACTTCAAAACCCTATCTATCTCGTCGAGGGCAACGCGTGTTCTTCTTCAATCCGTTATACTTGCTGCTCATCATCCCAGGGTTGATTGCCTGGTACGCACAGGCGCGCGTGCGTGAGGTCTATCGGAAATATGCGCTGCAGCCCAACCGGCTTGGCATCAGCGGCGAGGAGGCAGCGATCTACCTGCTGAATGCGCTGGGGCTGCGCAATGTGAGGCTCCAGCGCACACCCGGCTACCTGACCGATCACTACAGCCCGGATGCCAACATATTGCGCCTTTCGGATGGCGTGGCCAGGGGGCGTTCGCTCACCTCGCTGGGTATCGTCGCCCATGAGGTCGGGCACGCCATCCAGGATGCGCAAGGTCACTGGCTGATGCGCGTGCGCGATGTCTTGGCGCAGTGGCTTGGCCAGATGGCGCAGTGGAGCGGGCTGCTCTTTCTGGGGGGCATGGTGTTGGGCAGCCCGCTGCTGATGATTGCGACCGGGATATTCATGGCCGGTTTGGTTGTCTTCACCCTGTTGACACTGCCGCTGGAGCGCAACGCCAGCCGCCTGGCATTGGAACTGTTGGCAAGGACGGGGCTGGCGGACGCCGAGGAGAACGAGGCCATTCGTGAGGTGCTGCGTTCGGCTGCATTTACCTATGTGGCGGCGTTGGGCCAGCGGCTGGGGACCTTTCTCTTCTTTGTCGTGCTCATCGTCGCCGCGCAGCGGCTGTGGCTGCAGATGTGACCGATCTTTCCCACGCGCCTGACAACTGTATTAAGGACCTCGTGTTGAACTGCTAGACCACGTTATCGCCACGCGTACCAGGTACGCAATGGCCGCGGCGCGGGCCAACGGCAGCCTGTTTTCGCCTATGGCCCACGCCCGACCTCCCTTGCATGCCACGGCTGGCTACTGATCCTCTGCCAACTCAATCTCGCCATGCGCCATGCGGATCACCACATCGGTGGTGTCGCCCAGAATGTGGTCAATCAGGCCATAGTCGCGCGCTTCGACGGCATGCATCCAGCGGTCGCGCTCGAAATCCTTTTCGAGTTCCTGCCAGTCATGGCCGGTATGCTTGCTGAGCAGGTGAAACAACTGCGTCTGCACGCGCTCCTGCTCACGGAAGGCGATACGCACATCTTCGGTATAGCCGCGTGCGCCGCTGGTGGCGGGATGCAGGTGGATTGTGGCGTGCGAGAGGGCGTAGCGGTGGCCGCGCTCCCCGGCGGCCAGCAGCGCGGTCCCCATGCTGGCCGTCAGCCCCACCGCATAGGTGTAGACAGGGGCATCGACCATCTGCATGGCGTCATAGATGGCAAAACCGCTGTAGACCTCGCCGCCGGGGCTGCTGATGTAGAGGTGGATCGGCTGGTCGGGGCTTTCGCGGTTGAGATACAGCAACTGCGCTACGATCACGTTGGCGATTTGCTGCTCGACCGGCGTGTTCAAAAAGACGACGCGGTTCTTGAGCAGCAGGCTATAGATATCATAGGCACGCTCATCATGCTGCGCGCCGTCGACCACGGTCGGAATCAGGACTTGACTCATCGGTTGTTGGCTCCTTCTCTCCCTAATCCAGAT
>CAZYQJ010000287.1:0-6825 GCA_964649925.1 uncultured Litorilinea sp. | reverse complement strand
AATCGGCGGGCGGGACGTCGGCCATGTTGTAGATGCGCACGTACTCCATATTGTTGATCCAGATGGTCTTTTCCGGGGGCACCTGGTCGAACATGGACAACATGCGCCGCGTGGGGAGTTCGCGCTGCCATTGATGGCGGTAGACCACCGAGTAATCGGCTTCCCAAACCCGTTCGTCGGCGGCAGAGGGGCCTTTGTAGAAGTAGCTAAACGGCCCGCGCTCATACCAGGAGGCGACCGTAGTATTCTCAACGTCGATGGTTTCGTTGAGATAGCGCGCCGCCTCATCCAGCCCTTCGCCCCAGCCGATAAACATCACCTCCGGAGCCTTGGCCGGTCCACCCATCACAGGGTTGTAATAGTCCATATAGTAGGGAAAGCGGGGCAGCGACTGCCACGCCTGTGCGCCGACCACCGCGACCAACAGCGCAACCGTCGCCACGGGCATCCACGCAAAGCGCCGCACCTGGAACAGCCATTGGGCGACCGTGGCATAGCCCAACGCCGCCAGGATATCCATCGGCATAAAGACCGGGAGCAGATAGCGGTCAAACTTCTTGGCCCCCAGGCTCATAAAGACCGTGAAGAAGACGGCAATGGATGCCACCCCAAACGCCGTCAGCCAGACCGGGCGGGGCTGCGTCTTGCGCGTGGCCCACAGGCCAGGGATCAACAGCAGCACGCCCAGCATGACCACCGGCGTGGTGCGCCACAGGTAGTTGATCGGGTAGAAATCCGCGCCGGGGTTGCCGTTGTAGATCGTGCCGTTGAAAAAGACCGGGCTGCCATGACCGGAAGTGGCGTAAAACGCGGAGATGCCAAAGACATCGTTGATCGTCTGCCAGGGTGCGACCCACATGGCAGGCCACAACGCCACAAAGACCACGACGACCACCGCCAGCCAGATCGCCAGGGTACGCACCACGCGGCCAACCGACGCCCAGGTCAAAAACTCACGCCAACGCCAGCCCGGTCGCGCCGTGATGTGTGACGCCAGTTCGACCAGCGTCAACAACCCGGCCAGCGGAAGCAAGAAGATCGCAGGCGTCTTGGTGAGCAGCGCCAGCGCGGAGACCACACCGGCCACGATCAGATCGCGCCAGCGACGACCGGCAAAGAGATAGTGCATCAACGCAAACGCGGCCAGCAGCAAGAAGGGGCTGAGCAGGCTGTCGGGGTGCAAAAAGCGCGAGAGCGCCGACTGAAACGGGTCAAAGGCGATGAGTAAAAAGCCGATCAGGGCGGGCAAAAAGCCAAGCAGACGCATGGCATAGACAAAGGCCACCGACAGCGCGATGACGTTGAAGAGAACAATAAAGGTGCGGCCCGCGGCCAGCATGTCAATCGGCTCATGCCCGTTGGACTGCAACGCCTGGGCGAACTCGTCGCTCCAAAGCTGCTGGCTGCCCACCCGCTCGATATAGTCGGGGAACTGCCAGAGATAACCCGCCAGCCCGGCATACATGATCATCACGCCGGGGTGACCGTGTTGAAAGGTGTGTTCCAGGTTGCCGCTGTCCAGTGCTTGGTAGAAGTTCCCCGCGCGCACCAACCACTTGCTCTCGTCAATCGTGACAAAGTGGTCCAGTTGAAACGCCCGCGGCAGCCAAATCGCCAGCGCAACGGTCACTACCGCGATCAGGTTGCGGATGGTCACGCGGCTTTGGCCCAGCGCCACCGATCGGCCCCTTGTCGAGGAGACCGGCATACTGGTTTCGGCGCGTTCGACATTCTCTAGCACAATAGAACTCCCCTGAATCAACACCCGTGAATCTACATCTGGGCTGCCGATGCCGCCCACAAACCAACGTGCATCATATCACAGACGGTCGGCCCCTTTGAAAATGAGGGGGCTTTATGGACTCTGCACACGGATCGTCGCCAGCGTGAAGGCATCGCCTACCGCCCTATCCCCCTGGCGAATGGGCAGCCGCGCCACTGTGGCAGGGTCATAGAAGCCGGTCACCAACTGATAGTCGCCCGGCGGCGCATCCGTGGGGATCGCCAGCACAAACGCATCCACCACGCGCTGGCCTGGAACCCATGTACTGGTAGGCAGAAACCCATCCAGCGGCGGCTTATCCACCTGCGCGGCCAGGCCTCCGTCCGGCCCGATCAGGTGGACAAAGGCGGTGTAGTCCACGGCAGGCCAATCCTGCGCCTGCCAGGTGAGTTGCAGTTGCAGCGCATCGCCCGCGTGCAGCGTGAGCGCGGCGGGGTCCAGGCGTGCGCCGTCGCCATCCTGCCACCCTGCCCCCAGCAGCGCGATCTCGTCGTCCAGGATCGCGGGCGGGTCCAACGCCTGCTGTGGACGGTCGGGCAGGTCGCCCACCTGGATCGCGTCCACGGTCACCAGTTCGCCGCGCGCGGCCCCGGTCGCGGGCTGAAAGGCAGGCAGCAGTTCCTGTGTCGCGGGGTCATAAAAGCCGAGTTCCACCCGGTAATAGCCGGGGGGCGTATCGGGCGGGATCGCCAGGTCATGTCCATCAGGCCAGACCACGCCTGCCTGCCAGGTGCTGGTCGCCGCACCCCAGGGCCAGCCCTCTGAACGAGCGATCTCTGCGCCGTCGCGCCCCACCACGCGCACCAGCACATTGAGGTTGGTTGCAATCGGCCCCTGGTTGACCAGGTAAAAGACAGCGCGCACCGTCTCGCCCGGCATCACCGCCGCCGCGGGCAGCTGGAACGTGACCAGCCGGATCACCTCATCCCCTTCGGATGCACCGCCGGGCATCCGCCAGCCGGTCACATAATCGGGCAGGGGCGCGCCGCGCAGGTCATAGATGTGGGCGTAGTCCAGCCCGTTCAGCGTGATGATCTGTTCGGGCGTCAGGTGCTGGAAGTAGGCGGCAGATTTGCGCGAGGGCAGTTGGCGTTGCCGGTCCTGAGCAAAGAGCACGGCGTAGTCTGCTTCATGCCAGAAATAGATGGGCAGCGTTCGCCCGCGGAAGAAATAAGAAAGCGGGCCGTTGGTATAACCGGAGGCAACGGTCAACCGTGCGGCATCGGGTTTGGCGTCAAGATAGCGGCCTGCGATGTCCGCGCCCTCGCCCCAGCCGATCATCATGACCTGCGGTGCGACCGCGCTGCCGCCCATGAGGGGGTTGTAGTAGGTCAGATAATAGGGATAGGTGGGCAATGCCAGCGCAGCCTGCGCCGCCAGGATCGCGACGACGGCCAGCGGCAGCACGCGCAGCGTGCCGCGCTCGATGGCCCGTTCCCGCGCCCAAAGCAGCGCCGCACCCCAGCCCAGCCCCGCGATCAGGTCCAGCGGCAGATAGGAAGGCAGCAAGTAGCGGTCGAACTTCTTGGCCCCGATGTTCATAAAGATCATAAAGCCCAGCGCATAGACCAGCAGCGAAGCCGCCATGAATCGCTGTGGCCGCGTCTGCAGCGGAGCGCGGCGCAGGGCAAAGGCCCCCGCAGCCAACGCCAGCCCAATCCAGGTGATCGGCGTGCTGCGCCAGAGGTAGGTGACGGGGTAGAAGGCAAAGCCGGGGTCGCCCGCGTAGATGTCGCCGTTGAAAAAGGTCGGCTTGAGATGCCCCTCGGCGGCATATTCCCCGGCGGCGTCCAGCACCTGGCGCACGCTGCCCAGCGGGTCTACCCACATGGCAGGCCACAGCAGCACAAAGATCGCAGCCGCCATCACCCCCCAGACCACGCCCCCGCGCAGCCATGCCATCCACGGGTGCGGCTCGCCTCTGCCGGGGAGCCACCAGCCCGCCACTACCGCCAGCAGGATAAACAGCGGCCCCAAGAACAAGGCCGGAGAGCGCGTCAGCCAGGCCAGCGCGGCGGCAACCGCGGCGGTGACCAGCGCAGCGCGCTGCCGCTCAACCAGGTAGATGAGCCAGGCCACCACTGCCAGCAGCATCAAACTGCTGACCAGCCCGTCCAGATGGAGCAGCCGCGAATGGGCGATGTGAAAGGGGTCAAAGGCGATCAACCCCACGCCCAGCAGCGCGGGCCACAGCCCGAATGGCCGCGCCGCCAGCACAAAGACCACCAGCAGCGTCATGCTGATGACCACGACGATCACGCTGCGCGCCGCCGCGATCACCTGCATCGGGTCATGGCCCTGGCTGCGCAGAAACGGCTCGATCTCCTCGGTCAGCCAGCCGAACTGCCCCGGCGCGTCCCAGGCATACTGCGGGTAGGTGAACAAGAAGCCCGCCAGCCCGGCCCAGGTGACCGTGACGCCGGGGTGATGGCGCTGAAACGTGTCGACCCACTGGCCGCGCACCAGAGCATGGTAGAAGTTGCCCGACCGCGCCAGCCAGGCGTGTTCGTCGGCAGTCACAAAGCGGTCAAGGGCAAAGGCGCGCGGCAGCCAGAGCGCGAAGATCAACAGCAGCGCGGCCAGGACCAAACGGTTGCGGGTCAGGGAGGCGTTCATGGCGCGGCGATCCGCACTTCGTCAATCCCCAGCGCATCGCCCACCGGTTCGCCGCTGGCATCGAAAACAGGGAGCCGCTCGCCGCTCTCTAGCTCATACAGGCCAATCAGCAGTTGATACGTGCCGGGGCGCGCATCGGCGGCCAGCGGGATCGTGTAATGATCGGCAATCACTTCGCCCGGCTGCCAGAAACTGATGGGATAGCGGTCGCAGCCCGGTTCACGGTCAACCTGACCCGCCTTGTAGGCATCGCTGGGGTCGATGACCTGGGTAAAGACGGTGAAGGCGGTGGACACGGGCGCGGTCGCCTGCCAGTAGAGCGTAAGTTGCAAGCGATTGCCCGGCTGCGCGTCCTGCCCGCGGAGCGTATAGCCGATCAGCCGGAGCGGGTCGCCAAAGCGGAAGTCAAGCGGATGGGCGGCGATGTCAGGCGCGGCGACCGGGCCGTCGCGCTCCCAGAAGGGACCGGACAGCCCGGCGTCAAAACGCGCGGCCATCGTCTCGGCGGCGAAGGTCTGCGGCGTCAGCGGTTCCGACGTCAGTTTGTAGATCGCCAGGCGCGGCTCGTCGTTGACCACCACCTGACCCCATAGTTGGTAGCCATCGCTTTCGAGTTGGCCGCGCAGCGCCAGGGCATGCTCCTGCTCTGCCAGTTCAATCGGCTCATGCCAGACAAAATAGGCGTGGTCACGCGGGCAATAGCTCGCGTTGCGGCCATACCATTCGGCCACCGGCGGCTTGGCGTTGGTGTCAAAGGGGGCATCCAGCACGCCGTCGGCGTAGAGTACGCCCACGGTCTTCCAACCATTTTGATGCGGAAACCCAAAGATCGAATGATGGGTAGGTACATCGTAGGGGACCCAATACCCCGCGGGGCGATTTTCACGCCAGGTACGCAGCACTTCGCGCTCAGCGGCCACAAAGTACCAATACGCATAGTTGCCAAACAGCAGGACCAGCACCAGTGCGACCCCGCTCCCAGCCCAGGCCGCGGCGCGCAGCCCCATGCGCTTGGCCAGCGCATCCCAACCCGCCTGCGCCACGCTGCCCACCACCAGCGACCAGCCGATAAAAAAGCCGTACACATGGGTGTTGGGCGATCGTATGAAAAAGATCATCAAGAGCATCAGCGCGCCGGACCAGAGCCATACCAGCCGTTCCTCGTCCGAGAGGCGCGGCAGGAACCAAACAGGGACCAACGCCAGCGCAAAGAAAATCCAGGTGTGATCCATCCCGCCGATCACCAACCAGGCAGGCCGCGCCACCGTCAGCGCCACCCCTGCCGCCAGCAGCGCCGCGATCACCCAGCCCAGCAGCCCCGGCAGGGCGCGGCGGTAGAGCCGGATCAGCCCCAATACCGTCACCACCACCATCAACGCCACATAATAGCTGGTGCTGTAAACCATGGTACGGTCAAAGACATCCACCAGGTTATTGTAAGGAAGTCTATCGCCGCTGGAGGCGCCGATGCGGTTGACGGCGATATAGGCGTAGGTGATGCGAAAGCTGGGATGCAGCACAAATGGGACATAGAAGGCGGCCAGCAACGCTGCGCCCACCGTCACGGGGATCGCCAGCGCCCGCGCCAACTCGCCCAGGCTAGTCCCGCGCCGCCACAGGACGTAAAGCAGAAAGGCCAGCGGCAGCCCGACCAGCGCGACCTCATAATGGGCCAGCAGCCCGGTGACCAGAAAGATCGCAGCCAGCATCAGGTAATTGGGCAGCAGCCGGGGCGCACGCACCAGCCGGTAGACCACCAGCACCGCCAGCACATCCATGCAAAAGACCACGCTTTGGTACTGCACGATGCGCGCAAACCCGATGAAGTAGCCGTCCAGTGCCAGGATCATGGCGGCTGTCCAACCCGCGACGGGGCCAAAGAGCCGCAGGCCAAGCAGAAAAATGGCAAAAAGCCCTGTCAGGCCGATCAGGGCGAAGGGCAGCCGCGCCGTGGCTTCGTCGATGCGCCCCAGCAGCGCATAGGTGGATGCAGGCAGCAGGACTTCGCCCGGCCCTTTCAGGTGGTCCAGCAGCGCGTCGTCAAGCCCCTGGATGGCCTCGACAGTGTGCAGCAATGCGGTGGCCTCGTCGCCCTGGAACTCGCTGTAGCCAAGATTGGGCAGCCGCATCAAGCTGCCGACCAACGCCAGCGTCAACAGCCCGGCGGCGATGCCCCATTCCAGACGCAGCGGCAGCCGCGCAACTGCCGCGCCGCGCCGCCAGACCCACAGCGCCAGCACGACCGACAGCCCGTCAAACACAGCCAGCACCTGCCAGGGCCGGATCGCCCCCGGCAGATAGCTCAACAGCATCATCCCGATCACGATCACACATGCGCCCGCGCCCGCGCTGTAGACGCTGCGCTCCCACAGCCCCAGCGGGACATCCTCATGGCCGCCCACTAACGCCTCGACCAGCAAGAGGCC
>CAZYQJ010000286.1:0-6840 GCA_964649925.1 uncultured Litorilinea sp. | reverse complement strand
GTCAAGGACGCGAAGTCGCCCACGTCATCCCAGTCGAAATGACCTGGGATGACCAGACCATCACCTTTGCGCCCTGGCCCTTTGGCGTGGACGCGTTCACCGTCAGCATCCACGGGCGGCTGCTCGATCAGACGACCTTCCCCGATGAACGCGCCTATCATGCCGCGCTCGCCGCTGCGCCCTATCATCACCTGACCTGGCGCGTTACCCCCGCATAAGCAAGCACAAGGAGGAAACCATGCCCACTCCGGTGATTGCATCCACTGTGGCGCAAAACATGCCTGCAACCCAGCCGATAAGTGCAGATGGGGTTTCATTCTCGATCTACGAATGGCAGGGCAGTGGACCGGCGCTGCTCCACGTGCATCATCAGGATGACGAGGCCTGGCACGTTCTGGAGGGAACAATGCGCTTTCGCTTTGCCGACCAGGAGGTCGAAGTGGGGGCCGGTTCTACCGTGTTCGTACCGGCAGGGGTCGCCCACACCTACACCGCTGACGATGCCCGCTATCTCATCATCCTGCCCCCACGCCTGCGCGCCTTGATCGAAGAACTGCATCAGACGCCCGATCCACAGGCCCACCCAGCCCTCTATCGGAAGTACGAATCTGCTCTGCTTGAGTGATTGGAATTGATCTCGCGGCGACGTCCAAGATGCCGGGGACACGACCTGGTGGATCGCCACCAAAGTCGAATAGCGCGGCGATCAGGCGAGGTGCACCGGTTCTCTGGGGCGCAGGCGGCGCATGACCAGCGCGGCGATCAGCAATACCACGACCATCAGCCCGGCGAAGATCAGCCGGTAGGTGGCCGAACTCGATTCACCGATGGGGTTGAACGGGTGGCGAAAGATCGTCGCGCCCTTGATCAGCCACCAGGAGACGCCCGCCACGACGACGTTGGCAAGGCCGCGAAAACGGACATTGTCTACCCACCAGACCAGCAGCCAGCACGCCACAGCCAAAACGAGTACGCTCGCGCTGGCGCGCACGCGCGGCTCGTCCCACGCGATCCACTGGCCCCAGGTCAGGTAGGTGGAAAGCATGCTGGAAAGGACGTAGGCCACCCAGACCAGCAGGCCGGTACGCTGCGCGGCGACCAGCCACGCATAGCTTTCCAGGTCGCGCCGCCACAGATAAACCAGCCCCAACACGCCCGCCGCCGCAAACACCAGCAGCCCGACCTGCACCAACGCCCCATGCAAAAAGATCACCCGCACCACGCCGCCAAGTGTCTGTTCCGGCGGCAGCAGCCAGAGCATGGCCGCCCCCATCAGCGACAAAATGGCGAGCGGGAGCAACGTCCCCCGGTGTGTACGTAGCCAGACCATCGAATACGTTCTACCTCGGCAACTCGATCAGGCGAAACTCTTACGCTGCATCGTACCATGCACGCCCTAAAAAGCGCAGCCGGTGGAGGCTCAAGATCACCCTCCACCGGCTGCACCGGTCAAACGACAACCGTTTCTGCGACGAGGTTTATCGTCGCTTGATCAGTTGGTCACGCGTGACGTTCAACTGGACATCCTTTTCCCGCACCGAAGCGATCTGTTCCGGGGTGATGAAGCGGTCGGCGGCAAAGAGGCCTTCGGCGTCTAGCCGGATATAGCCGCTCTGCATCAACTTTTCGCGCAGTTCCTCCGGCACCTCCCCTGGGTCGAACACTTCGGCAAATGCATCGATGAGGCTGTCATCGCGCATCTGCACATCGTCCGCCGCGGCGGGCGCAGCAGGGCCGGTTCCTAAATTCTGCTGTACATCCGTGGCTGCGCCGAAGTAAACAAAATCCACTTGACCGATCCGGTCGCCCTCATTGTCGTAGACGTCCATCCCTTCGCGGATGGTGTTCAAGATATCGTGGCGTCCAGTTGGGTCGCTGCTGTCGAGCCGGTTTGGATTATGGTGGGCCATGGTGACTTCCTTTCTTACTAGTTGGTTTGTGCCGTCGCAGTTCATGAAAATGGCAGCCGTCGTCTTGAGTGAAGCGCCGATCCACCCCGTCCACCGGCGCGCAGCTAGAGAAAGGCCTCCCAAATGGCAAGGGATGGGATGAAGTAGGAAAGCACCAACAAAATCAGAAACAAGACGACGAACGCATAAAAGCACCCGCATCCCCCGTAGGGCCGGTTTGAGTAGGCCCAACCGCGTCGATACCAGGCGTCGGGGGCGTCAGGTCGCCGATTAGGCGGCTCATCCGGGGGTAGAATAGGCGTCATTGGGTCTGCGGCCTCCTTTCATACAGCGTGCATGGCACAAAGATGCCACAAGCCGGACATCCATTGCGCCATCTGCACAGGCCTGGTTGGCTGCCCTCCACTGTAGCCCAATGGCCGCGCCCATCCCATAGGTGAATAGACAGCAACAGGATACAGTTGTGGATAGATACGGCGCGGGATCAGTGCAGCGCGCTTCGATATTGATAGCCGCGGCAACTAGCAAATTTTGCGTCCATCACGTATACTGAGGGTGGCCCTTATTCAACCCTCTTGGTGGGAGAAGTGCGCCCAATCTCCAGAAACCATTGCCTTCGGAGTGTCTATCCCACCGGCAGTGTGTAAGTACAATCAAGCAGTACGATCAACGTGGTGATATTCGCAGCAGGCAATACCGTTCAGGAGCATTAGCACCCCACGTCATGACCACAAAAGCGTCCAAACGACCCCCTCAAGCAGGATGGCGCGCAGGCACGCTGGTACGACGCTGGGAAGTATGGGCAACGCTGGCTGCCACCCTGACGGCCATCCTGGTGCTCTGGCAGTTGAATGAACCGCTGGCCCGTCTGCTCGGCCAGGGAGACGAACTGCGTGACTGGATCTTAGGCTTTGGATCGCTTGCGCCGCTCGTCTATATGAGCATCTTCATGCTCCAAGTGCTGCTGGCGCCGCTGCCCGGCCACTTTCTGGGCATCATGGGCGGCTACCTCTTTGGGGCGCTGCTTGGCACACTCTACAGCATCACCGGGTTGACCACAGGGGCGGGCCTGGCTATGCTCCTGTCGCGCACCTATGGTCGCCCTCTTTTAGACCGTTTCTTCGAACCGGCCCAGATTACAGCCTGGGAAAAGAAGCTGCGGATGCGATCCCCCTTTACCTGGTGGCTGCTCTTCATCTTCCCGGTTCCGGACCTGGTCTTCTATGTTGCGGGACTCTCGTCTGTGCCATTACGCGTGCTGTTGATGACCGTGATCGCCGGACGGGGGTTGGGCCTGCTCATCGCCAATGGGCTAGGCCACTGGACTGCACACCTGGCGCCGGAAGTCGTTTTGATCAAATGGGCCATCATCGGCGTGATCGGTGTCGTGGCCTATTTCCATCAACGCCGCCTGCGCCTCATCGTGTTACTTGCTGCTCGCCGCATGCGACGATGGGGTCGCCAATGGAGACGCAACATCTAGCTGGACCAAACGCCTCTGACCACACCGCTGAGACAGCCTACCCACCCTCCTCTATGGCTGTGCTGCAGCCGGTGTTATCGGATGCTCCTCCCTGTTGGATCTGCTGTGCGTGCGCTGTGCCATCTATTGAATCCCGCTTTCGCCTGAACGGGGCTGTAGGGCGACCCCGCTTGTGGCGCGCGCTCCTCTCTCACTGCCAGGAGCATCGTGTATGGATACAACTCGCTCACCCGCGCGCAGCCCGGCGCGCATGGCCTTGTTTGCCCTGGCCGCCCTCTTGGGGATCGGCGCGGGCTTAGGCCTGTTCACCTTTCAGTACGCGGAGGGGTTTTCCTACTTCTCTAACGACCCGGCGGCGTGTGTCAACTGCCACGCCATGAACGGCCAGTTTGACGGGTGGAACCACTCCAGCCACAAAGCTGTGGCAGTCTGCAACGACTGTCACACCCCGCATGGTTTTCCGGATAAATGGCTTGTCAAAGGGATCAATGGCTGGAATCACAGCCTAGCCTTTACGACCGGCAACTATCCCAACACCATCCGCATTCGTGACTTCAACGCCCGTATCGCGCAAGAAAACTGCGTCGATTGCCATAACCCTCTCGTCGGCCAGATCAACCACATGATTGACGATGAAGCGCTTTCCTGCGTGCGCTGTCATGGCAACGTGGGGCATGGCAACGCGGCCCGAAACTGACCTAGCCGGATGAAGAAGGAATCTACCTATGCGTTTTCTCACAAACCGCCAGCTTTGGCTTTACGTGGTGATCTTTGTCGTTGCTGCTGGGCTGACCGCAACCGTGGCGGCCCTGTTGATGAACATCCAGACCCGAAAGTTGGAAGCCGTGCAGTCGCCGTTCAAGGTGGTGGAAGTCGCCCCGGATGAACTCGATCCTGTGGTCTGGGGACAGAACTTTGCGATGCAGTATGACTCGTTCCGCAGGACTGAAGAGGACTATGGATCCACGCCCTACGGCGGTTCGGCTGTCTACAGCAAACTGGAGAAGTACCCAGCCATGACGCGGCTGTGGGCCGGGTACGCCTTCGCCATCGACCATGATGAGGAGCGCGGCCACTATTATGCGCTGCTCGACCAAAAGGAGACACGCCGCGTCACCGAGCGCGACCAGCCCGGCGCGTGCGCCAACTGCCATGCTGCCGAAGCCCCTCAGTTGATCGAAACCATGGGCTGGGAGGCGTTCAACAGCACCCCTTATAACGAACTGGCCGACGATCTTCACGGGGGCAGCACCTGCGCCGACTGTCATGACCCCGATACCATGGCCCTGCGCATCACCCGCCCGGCCTTCCTCAACGCCATGCAGCGACGCGGCATCGACATCAGCCAGGCGTCGCGCCAGGAGATGCGCACCTATGTCTGCGCCCAATGCCATGTGGAGTATTATTTCCAGGGCGAAAACAAGCTGCTCACCTTTCCCTGGGATAATGGCACCAACATTGACCAGATCGAGCAGTACTACGTGGAAACTGGTTTCCGTGACTGGCAACACGCCGATACCGGCAACGGCATGATCAAGGTGCAGCACCCCGAATTCGAGTTGTTTACCACCAGCCTGCACTACCGATCCGGCGTGGCCTGCGCCGACTGTCACATGCCTTATGTGCGTGAGGGCAGCGTCAAGGTGTCCGACCACTGGCTGCGCAGCCCGCTGGTCAACCTGGAGCAAGCCTGCCAGACCTGCCACAAGTTCTCGGAGGAAGAACTGCGCAACCGTGTCGCCGTGATCCAGGACAAGACTGCCGAACTGCTGCGCCAGAGCGAGGAGGCCATCATCGGCGCCATCGACGCCATCACCGCTGCCCAGCAAGCAGGCGTTCCCGAAGCACAACTGGCCGAAGCGATGGATCTACACTGGAAGGCGCAGATGCGTTGGGACTTCATCTCCTCGGAGAACAGCACCGGCTTCCACAGCCCACAAGAGGCGGCGCGCGTGCTGGCCGATTCGATTGACCTGGCGCGCCAGGCCGAGTTGTCGGCGCTCCGCGCCATGAACGGTATGCAGACCGCGAGTCTGGAGTTGGCCGCAAACCAATAGTCATCCAGAGTAGGGGCAGATCAGCCAGTAGCTGCGGTTTGCCAACCGCACATGTCTTGCACATTTCTTAAGGTGACCGGCCACTGGAGAAGTGCCGGTCACCTGTTTTGCCGGTGGGGCTGCGCCCCCACTGCGGGTGCGTAATGACGCTTTGCCAAGCGTGCGCTTTGAGCCGATAATAATGTCATCCAGGTGTTTTGCTCCCATACTCCGGTAATCCCCCGTCCCCAGGACCTAAGCGTATGTCGTCGTAGTCCATTCCGGTTCCCATTTTCATACAACCTGCGTTGAGGAGGATCGCAATGAAGCCCGCTACTCTACGTCTGATAGCCGTACTCGCTCTTTTGGGGCTGGTGTTGTCGGCTTGCACGGCTGCAGCCCCGGCGCAACCGGCTGGGTCAGCAGGGGAAGCCACAGCCGACAAGGTGACCATCACCTACTGGTTTGACCCGCCGTCAGGCGGTACCGAAATAGACTGTACCGTCGAAACCGCTATCAACCCGTTCAATGAGTCCAGTGACACGATCTTTGTCGAAGCGGTCGCCCAGCCCAATGCCTGGGATGCCACGCGTACCGCCGTGGCAGGCGGCGGCGGGCCGGACGTGTTGACCACGCCAGGGCCATCGTTTGTCTATGAACTGGCAAAGGCAGGGCAGTTGCTGCCGTTGGATGACTTTGTAGAGTCCGAAGGCTGGGCCGATATCTTTGTGCCCTGGGCGTTGAGCCTGGGCGAAGTGGACGGCACGCTCTACAGCCTGCCCCATGAGTTGGAAACCCTGGTGCTGTATTACAACAAGACCCTCTTTGAGGAAAATGGCTGGGAGCCGCCCACCACGATGGAAGAACTGATGGCGCTCTCCGCCCAGATCGACGAAGCGGGCATCATCCCCTTCGGCCATTCAAACGCCGAATGGCGGCCTTCGAATGAGTGGTTCGTCGGCGAATTTTTCAACCACGTTGCCGGGCCGGAAAAGGTCTACCAGGCGTTGACCGGCCAGCTTTCCTGGGAAGACCCGGACTTTGTGACCGCCATCAACATGCTCACCGAGATGCAGCAGAACGGCTGGTTCATGGGCGGGTTGGACATCTACTACACCACCACCGAAGCCGACCGCCGCGCTGCCCTGGGCAGCGGTGAGGCGGCCATGAACATCGAAGGATCCTGGTTCCTGAGCAGCATTGCCGAATACTTTGGCGAAGCAGCGGGTAACAGCAATGACTGGGAGTGGGTCCCTGTCCCCTCCACCACAGGCGATGCCATCTTCACACTCGGCATCGGCTCGACCTACTCCATCAATCGGGCGACGCAGCATCCCCAAGAAGTGGCCGAGTTTATGACCTACTTCTTCTCGCCCGAAGTGCAGGGCGAACTGCTCGCCAAGTGCAATTC
>CAZYQJ010000285.1:0-6866 GCA_964649925.1 uncultured Litorilinea sp. | reverse complement strand
GCGCCCTTTGTCCCCTACCCGGATGAGACCGCCCCCCAACTCCTGATCGACGCCCACACTCGCCAGGCCTATGGCGGTACAGGCCAGTGCGCCGACTGGATCGCCGCCGCCCAACTTGCGCGCTGCTATCCCCGGCTGCTGCTCGCCGGGGGCCTCGATCCGGACAACGTGGCCGCAGCCCTCGCCGCTGTCCGTCCCTGGGGCGTGGATGTCAGCAGCGGGGTCGAAGCGTCGCCAGGTCGCAAAGACCAGGCCAAGGTGCGTGCCTTTGTCGCCGCCGCCCGTGATGCTGCCCGCTCTCAGGGCGTACCGGCCTAGCCTGCCGCGGCCCTAATTCGTCTTACGCGCCCATTTGATCTATACTGCACGCTGCACCGTCCACATGACGGCTGCCCGCTAGGGCATCGTTCAATACTGGAGTCTGATTGCGACCCGCCTATGGAAATCCTTGGAGGCCCGCTATTCGCCGTCGCCGGGGCTGGTGAGTCCCACGGCCCGGCCATCACCACCATCGTCTTTGGCTGCCCGCCCGGCCTGCACGTAACCCGCGCCGAAATCCAGTCTTATCTGGATCGCCGCCGCCCAGGCAGCAGCAAGCACGGCACGCCACGCCGCGAGCAGGACAAAGTGGTGCTGCTCTCCGGCCTCTACAGTGAAGACCATGACGCGCTCTTGGCCGGGGGCGACATCATGACCGTCGTCGACGGGGCCGAATCGCGCACCACCGGCTATGCCGAGGGCTATACCACCGGCGAACCCATTGCTGCCCTCGTCCTCTCCACATCACAGCGTTCAGGCGACTACCGCCAGTTTGCGGGCGAACAGGGTGAGGTGCGCCCAGGCCACACCGACCTGGTCAAGTATGTGAAGTCGCAGGGCTTTGTAGATATACGCGGCGGAGGCCGGTCCAGCTACCGATCCACGATTTCAGACGTGGTAGGCGGGTCCGTTGCCCGCATCTTCTTGCGCCAACATTTCGGCACAGCCGTCCTCTCGTCGATCAGCCAGGTCGGCCCCTTGCGGTCTCAACGCACGCTGGCCGATCACTTTGACCGGTGGATCTACGACCACCCCGGCGCGCCTATCCCGCAGGAAGAGCTAGACCGGGTAGAGGCGCAGATGGCGCAGGCCGAAATCCACAGCCTGGATGCCGAATTCGCCCAGGCCGCGGGCCAACTGATCAAAGAGACGCGCATCGCGGGGGATTCGCTCGGCGCGGCGGTCGAAGTTGTCGCCATCAACGTCCCGGCCCTGCTGGGTGAACCGCTCTACCAAAGCCTCAAAATCCGGCTGATGGGCACGCTGGGCGGGCTGAATGCCGCCCAATCCTGCGAGATCGGCGCAGGGCTTGAGGTTGTGGAACGCCGCGGCAGCGAGAACAATGACCCGATCCGCAGCACAGGCTACCAGCGCAACAGCCACGGCGGGCTGATCGGCGGCATCACCACCGGCATGCCGTTGGTCTGCCGCGTCGGGTTCAAACCGACGTCGACCATCGTCTTGCCGCAGCAGTCGATCCGCAAGAACTATGAGGAGATCGACTTCCAACTCAAGAAGGGCCGACACGACCCCTGTGTGGGCGTGCGCGCTGGGGTGACGCTTGAATCGCGCCTCGCCATCGAACTGATGAACGCCGTGCTGATGCACCAGGCGCAGCGCGTCGATCCGGATCATTTTGCGCTTTTTGACCATGCACGCACCCACGCCACGCCCTGACCACTGGCTCGTTCTGATGAAGGGCCATCCAGCCAGCGGCAAAAGCACCTTGGCAGCAGCATTATCGGCGCGTCTGGCCTGGTCCTTGATCGATAAGGACGACATCAAAGACCACACCGCGCACCTGCCGGACGGCAATGACCTGGCCTATCGCGTGATGTGGGCGGTTGTGCGCCGCCAACTCGTCCAGGGCCTGAGCGTGATCGTGGACTCGCCGCTCTCCTATCCAATCGGCTACGCCACCGGCCAGGCTCTAGCCGCCGAAACCGGTGCGAACCTGCTGGTAGTCGAACTTACGCTCGACGAAAACACCTGGCGCAGACGGCTCAATCAGCGCGTCCAGACCGCAACCGGCCACAAGATCGCCGGATGGCCTGCCATGCAAGCCTTGCTCCAGGAATACGCAGGCTGTTGGCGCTATCCAATCCGGCCTGAACACCACCTACGCTTGGACGGCGAACAGCCCGTCGAGTGGCTCTGCCAGGCTGTGGAAGCGCGACTGATTGGCACGCCAGCGACCATAACCGCCTAGACCATCTTGACATCCATGCCCATGATTGACTTTCCATCAGACAAAAACGTCATCATCACCGGCTTCATGGGGACCGGTAAGACCACCGCGGGCCGCCTGCTGGCCGAACGCATGGGCCGCCCCTTCGTCGATCTCGACGAGCAGATTGAGGCGCACTTTGGTAAACCCATCCCGCGCGTCTTTGCTGAGGAGGGGGAAGCCGCCTTTCGCGTGGCAGAAGCGCAACTCTGCGCCGCCGTCGCAGAACGGCAAGGGCTGGTCGTCAGCACAGGCGGCGGCGCGCTGGTCAACCCTGGCAACCGCCAGCGACTGGCCGGCAGCGGCGTGGTGATCTGCCTCACAGCTACGGTGGACACCATCCTGAGCCGCGTGGCGCAGACCGAGGATCGCCCGCTGCTGGCGGGTGACCAGGAGGACTTGCGCGCCCGCATCCGCCGCTTGCTGCACGAACGCCGCCACGCCTACGCCGCCATCGCCCATCAGGTTGACACCTCGAACCGATCCCCAGATGAGATCGTGGACGCGCTTCTCCAGACCTTGCGGGCTGAGCTAGAAGCATCCGGCATGACGGTCATCCCCGTTCGTGAGCCAGAAGGCACGTATGACATCTGTATCGGCGAAAACTTGCTGGAACAGAGCGGGCGGCTGCTGCAGCGTCGCGGGCTGCGGCCCGGCCCAGTGGCGCTGGTCAGCAACCCCGACATCGCCCACCACCACGCCCCGCGATTGGAAGAAGCGTTGCGCGGCGCAGGCTATGAACCCACCCTCTGCCTTGTGCCTGAAGGCGAACAACACAAGACCCTCACCACCATTGCCTCGCTCTATGACCAGTTTGTGGCGGCGCGGCTAGACCGCAACAGCGCAGTGATTGCCCTGGGTGGCGGCGTGGTCGGGGATATGGCCGGGTTTGCCGCGGCCACCTTTTTGCGCGGTGTACCCCTCGTCCAGGTGCCGACCTCGCTGCTGGCCATGGTCGATTCCTCGGTCGGCGGCAAGACCGGCGTAGACCTGCCGCAGGGCAAGAACCTGGTCGGCGCCTTCAAACAGCCGCGCGCCGTGATCATCGACCCCACGGTGCTGGCCTCGCTGCCGGGAGTCGAGTTCCGCGCCGGGTTGGCCGAAATCGTCAAACACGGCATCATCGGCCATGCCGACCTCTTTTGCCAGCTAGAGGAACATGGACCCACCAGCCTCGCCCACCTCGTCGCCGATGCCGTGCGCGTCAAGGTGCGCGTGGTGGAAGAAGACCCGTTTGAGCAGGGCCGTCGCGCCACGCTCAACCTGGGCCATACCTTTGGCCATGCCATCGAACTGGTCAGCAACTTCGCCGTCCGTCATGGCGAAGGCGTGGCGCTGGGCCTGGTCGCGTCGGCCAACATGGCCGCAGCCCTCGACCGCTGCTCGCCCGAACTGGCGCAGCGCATCACCCAGGTGGTCGACCGTCTGGGCCTGCCCACCCATATCAGCGGCTACCCGCAGGATGCCGTCCTTGACGCCATGATGACCGACAAAAAACGCGCGGGCAAGACCTTGCGTTTCATCATCCCGCAGGCCCTGGAAGATGTCGTCATCATCGATGACCCTGGACGCGACATCGTGCGCGCGGCACTGACCACCGTCCTCAGCTAGAAAGCAACGCTCATGGCGACCATTGCCGTCATTCACGGACCCAACCTAAATCTGCTCGGCACGCGTGAACCCGACATCTACGGGGCGATGACTTTGGAAAAGATCAACGCAGCCCTCCACGAAGCTGCCCAGCCCGACCACGAGGTGCGTCCATTCCAGAGCAACCATGAGGGCGCGATTATCGACTACATTCACGCCGCGCGCGACTGGGCCGACGGCGTTCTGATCAATCCCGGCGCGTTGACCCACTATTCATACGCCCTGCGTGATGCCATTGCCGCCGTCAAACTGCCTACGGTCGAAGCACACCTGAGCAACATCCACGCCCGCGAGAGCTTTCGCCACACCTCGGTGACCGCGCCCGTCTGTCTGGCACAGATCAGTGGCTTTGGCTGGCGCAGTTATCTGCTCGGATTGCAGGGTCTGCTCGACCACCTTGCGGAGCATCGATCAACCTCATGAGCCGCTGGAATTACTGCCCGCGCCTCTCCAGGCGCGCGATCCTGCTGCTGGTCATTGCGCTCTTGGCGTTGACCGGCTGCGCCCGTAACCAGAAACCGACCCCCACGCCAACACCGACGCAGGCATTAGGGGCCATCGCGGCCACCTCTGCCACGCGCGGTGTTCCCCCTACCGCCGCGGATCAACAAGAGGCCACACCCACCCCGTCGCCCACGCCACCCACCGGATCGCTTGTCCTGTGGCACAGTTGGGCGCAGGCTGACGCCGATGCGCTTGCAGCCATCCTGGCGCAACTTCAGACGCAGATGCCCGGCGTCACTGTCGAGACGCTCTTTGTGGCCCCTGACGACCTGCTGCCCGCCTATGCGGACGCCGTGGCCGCAGGGGGTGGGCCGGACATGGTGCTCGCGCCCAACTGGTGGATCAACGATTTGGTGCAGGCAGGCGCAGTGGCCCCGCTGGACGCCTCGCTCGATCCTGCTGTCCTCGAAAGTTACTGGCCTGCCACGCTCGACAGCCTGCGCGTCCAGGGCACGCTCTACGCGCTGCCTGTCAATTACCACCTCGTCGCGCTGTACGTTAACCAGAGCTTACTGCCCGCCGATGGCCCCGCTGCCACCACCGATGCCCTGTTGAGCCAGGCGCGCAACGCGCCGCAGCAAGGGGCTGGCCTCTACGCCACCCTCTTCCACCTCTACTGGGGTCTACCTGCCTACGGCGCTGAACTTATGGACGAATCAGGCCGTGTCACCCTTGATCAAAGCGGTGGCGCGGCAGATTTCCTGACATGGCTCACGATGATGAACAGCACAACCGGAAGTTATGTGAACACCGATTACGGGATGCTGCTCGACCGCTTCAAGAAGGGCGAATTCGCCTATCTGGTCGATGGGCCGTGGAGCCTGGCCGAACTGCGCGGCGCACTCGGCGATGCCCTGGCGGTGACCACCCTGCCCGCCGGGCCTGCAGGACCCGCCCAACCCTGGCTCTATGCCGATGGCCTCTTTTTCAACGCCAGGCTGGACGACACCCAACTGGCGTTGGCACTGGCCGTGGGGCGCGCCCTGACCTCAGCCGAGAGCGGGACGATCCTGGCGCAGACAGCCGGATTGCTGCCCGCCGCGCGCGAGGCCAA
This sequence comes from uncultured Litorilinea sp., assembly GCA_964649925.1. GTDB lineage: Bacteria > Chloroflexota > Anaerolineae > Caldilineales > Caldilineaceae > QEUY01. Next base: position 1,392 of record CAZYQJ010000285.1, on the reverse strand, counting down.
TCTGGGAAACGACCCGCTGCTGGCCGGGTTTGCAGCTCAGGCAGCCGATGCCGCCGCCATGCCCACCATGCCGGAGATGGCCGAGGTCTGGGGCTATGGCGGTGACATGGTGATCAAGGCGTTGACCGGTGTCGCGCCGCCGCCTGCCATCGTCGCCGAGACGACCGCGCTCATCAACGAAGCCAACGCCAAGTGACCGTCGATCCCGCTGCTTGCCTTGCGCCGGATGCGACCCTGGGATAGAATGCCGCACGAGAACGAACCGCTCCAGCCCTTTAACCTCGACACGATGTCAGGGGTCTTTCCCGGCACGCGTACCGCGGTCTACCAACGCTTGCGCTTGCGGTCGATCCAGCAGCCAGGCGTGCGCTGGGGCCAGCTTTTCTGGTATCGCGACCCGCCCAGCGCCCTGTTGGTCATGCGTGGGGATGAGGCCGCACAGCCGTTGGCGCGCCTGACCGACCCGCTGGACACGCCCGGCTTTCCAACGCGCCTGACAGAGACCGTCAGCGAGGCAGGCTACCAACTCCTGGCGTGCGGGGCGTGCGCCCACTGGCAGCCAACTGCCTTGACCAACGAGGACGGGCTGCCGTTGGGGCGCTGTCGCTGGCGCGCCGCAGCAGAGGACGAGGGCGCGGCGGATGGCGACGTCCCAGACGCGCTGCGCCTGCAATCGTGTCTGTCGCTGGACTGCGATCACTTCGTCTATGCAGGGGAACGCGCCAAAGCACCGCACGAACCAGAAGGTGATCTAGCCGTGCAGCCGCGCATCCCCAAATCTGCCGAACTGGATGTAGATCGGCTGCCGTTTTGGCAGCGCCAATGGCAGCGGCTGCGCTCGCGAATCGCACGACCCGCGGAACGCAAGGGGGAAACCGCTCACGACCTTGTTGAGCGCAGCGGTGTCGGTGCGGGCACAGAACCCTGTTTTGTCTGCCAGGGACGGATTGCCAACCTGGGCGCGCTGGCGGTCGAAAGCCCGGAAGGTGACAAGCAGACCCTCAGCGTCTGGCGCTGCCGCGTCTGCCACACCACCTATTTCAATGACTGGATTGACCGCTGGGAACGGCTGGACAGCCTCGAGACCGAGGAACGCTACTACCGCATCGCCCCTGCCGAGGCGTTTGCAGCCCTGAAACTGATCCAGGGAGTCGCCGGTGGCGATCACCCTGCCGGACGCAGCCAGCGTCACGCACTGCGCAGCCGCCTGCTGGCTATCGTCGCCCAGCGTAAACCGCTCAGCCATCAGGTTCGACAAGGAAGATAACCATTTGACCCCAGAATCGCCCTCCTCCCCGCGTCCTGAGCAACCCAACGCGGATCAAGCCAAGACCCATATCCGGTTGGAAAGCCGCCCGCAGCGTCTCCTCGGCGCGCGCTATGACCGGCTGC
>CAZYQJ010000284.1:0-6873 GCA_964649925.1 uncultured Litorilinea sp. | reverse complement strand
CAGGGCTTCATTGCCCAGGCGTCTGCGGATAAATTCGGCCAAGGTTTCGTCTTTGTCATCGCGCTTGGGGGGGATGAAGAGATCCATCCCCATGCGCAGCTTGCCCAACGGCGAGATGAGCGGGGACAGCGCAAAGGGCATAAAGCGGGTGGGCACGATCATCAAGACGCCATCCGGCAGCGGGGTGGGCTTGCCGCGGTGGAGCACATAGGTCTTGCGAAGATGGTCGTTGGTTCCCAGGATTTGGTCTTCCAGCCCCAGTTCGCGTGCCAGTTGCATGGCCCAGGGTTTTTGCGTGATGAACGAATCCGGCCCGCCTTCGACCACAAAGGGCTGGTCGCCAAAGCCGTGCACCTGGTCGGTGACGACTTTGCCGCCAGGGCGGTTGCTGCGCTCGACCAGAAGATAGTGCAGGGGACGCTGTTCACGCTCGGCCCTACTCTGAAGATAATAGGCTGTCGCCAAACCGCTGATGCCGCCGCCGATGATGGCGACATCGACGTGGGTTTGCTCTCCAAGTGTCATGCTCAATCCTATCGCGCTAGAACTCGCTTTGCAGGTGTTGGCGCGGCTCGTAGGTGCAGAACGGCTCTTCGGCCATATAGTCGAGGGTCATCCCATAGGCGCGTGCCCGGCAGCCGCCGCACACCTTTTTGAACTCGCACAGCCCGCACTTGCCGCCGAGCGTGTCGGGGTCGCGCAGTTCGGCAAAGAGAGGCGAGTCGCTCCAGATTTGCTGGAAATTCGTTTGACGAATGTTGCCCGCTTCGACGGGCAGGTAGCCACAGGGGAAGATTTCCCCGCGGTGGCTGACAAAACAGACACCGGTTCCAGCCAGACAGCCCTTGGTAGCCGCATTCATCGGGTGACGCCCGCCTGTGCTGCCCGGGTGGCCGCCGGGGTGACCGCTTGCCCCTTTGGCGGCCTGGCGGTGCATACTGTCGGGCCGCTGGCGCACGATGCCCTGGCGGCGTTCTTCTGCCTGTCGCTGGCGCACGATTCGGAAATAGTGCGGGGCGCAGGTTGCCTTGAGTTCGATGCCGCCTTCCATCTCTGCATCATACATCCAGTTGAGGATTTCCTCATATTGGGCTGCGGAGATCTGCTGGTCGTCGGCGATCTCCATGCCGCAGCCTACCGGGACGAGCAGGAAGAGGTGAAGCGCGGCCGCGCCCAAGCTTTTGGCAAGCGCCAGGGTCTGGGGCATTTGGTGGGCGTTGTGGCGTGCTACGGTGGTGTTGATCTGGTACGGGACGCCCACTTCGGCCAGGTAGTGCATTCCGGCCACGGAACGGTCGAACGCGCCGGGGCCGCGAAAGAGGTCATGGGTGGGGGCGTCTGCGCCGTCAAAGCTGATGCTGACGCGCTGGATGCCACTCTCTTTGATCTGTTGGGCGACGTCGTGGGTGATGAGCGTGCCATTGGTGGCGAGGGCGACGATGAGACCGGCGTCGGCGGCATAGCGGGCAATGTCAAAGATATCGGGCCGGAAGAGCGGCTCGCCGCCCGAAAGCACAAAGATGGGCCGGGCAAAGGCGGCAATCTGGTCGATCAGCGTGAACGCTTCGGCAGTGGTCAGGTCTTGGGGGACCAGTTGGTCTGCTACGGTGATGCGGCGGCAGTGAATGCAGGCGAGGTTGCAACCGGCGGTTGTTTCCCAAAAGACAAGCCGGGGCGGCGGGTAAACCGGCATTGAGGTCGCGTGTGGCACGAAATTGGTCCTTCCCGTTAGAGCCTCTGCATGGACCGGACGAGGCCGCTCAAGCAGGGGTTCTAGAAAATCCAAAAAAGTCTATGTAAATCTATGTTTTTCTTAGCTCAACTCCTGCGGCAGAGTATACCTGAGCGCGCACTAGCATGTCAAAGGAATTGTGCCCCACAGCACCGGGACAAATGACCCTGCTTGCTGGGACAATTCATCCTGCATAGCCGCGCAGATCAACGTGCAGATCGAGGCGCAGGTAAGTTGCCGAGTTGTCGTGAATCGGGTAGTGTGAAGGGGCATGCGCGGCCGCGCGCTCGTCTCTCTACTGATTGCTCATCTGCGAGGTCGCCGCTATGTGCGCCTGCGCCAGAAAGGATGGCTGCCATCTATCGCCGACTTCACCCCGTGCCCACTGTGGCGCCCGACATCGGTGCTGGCGACGGTAATCTTCGTCACGGGTTGCTCATTGCCAAGCTTTTCTATTTTTTCTATTTTGCCGCCATCGGCTGTTTGACGCCCTTTCTCAACGTTTATTTTGCCCACTTAGGATTGAGCGGCGCGCAGATCGGGTGGCTGGGGAGCCTTGCGCCGCTGATTGCCCTGACGGCAAACCCATTCTGGGGTGCGGTCGCCGACCGCTGGCAAATCCACCGGACCGTGTTGGCGTTGTGCGCCTTCGCCGCAGGGCTGGTGTCGCTGCTCTATCTGGTGGTGGACAGCTTCTGGCCGCTGCTGGCTGTCGTAGTGATCATGTCGTTCTTTCGCACGCCGATTGGGTCGTTGGTGGACGGCACGGTCATGGATATCGTGCGGCGTACGGGACAGGCCTACGGGCGTCAGCGGATGTGGGGCAGCATTGGGTTTGTGCTGGTGACGGTTGTATTGGGCCGTCTGGTGTCTGCGAATGATCTGTGGCTCGCCTTCTGGCTGCATGGCCTGTTGCTGGCAGTGGTGTGTGCAGGACTCGGCCTGCGCCTGCCGGTTTCAAGTCGGGATGGTCGGGTTTCGCTGTTGGCAGGGTTCAGGCAACTGACGCGCCAGCGCAGGTATCTGATGTTCTTAGGGGCAATGGCGCTGTTGGGGATCGGCACGACCAGCTTTGTGAACTTCTTAGGGCTGCATATTCTGGCGTTGGGTGGGAGTGAGTGGATGATCGGGCTAGCCTGGGCGATCAACGGCGCGGCTGAGTTCCCGATGATGATGTTTGGCAGCCAGTGGTTTTCACGCTTCCCTAATGGCCGGTTGATCCAGTTTGGGTTTGCGGGTTACGCCGTCGTCTGGGTGTTGATGGCCTTCGTTGATTCACCCGCGGCGTTGGTCCTCTGCTCGCTGCTCAATGGGCTCTGTTATGGGACGGTTTGGGTGGCGGCGGTGAACTATGCGAGCGAGTCTGCACCCCCTGGACTGAGCGCCACGGCGCAGGCGTTGGTCGGCGCAGCGCAGTCCGGGATTGGCTGGAGCCTGGGGGCCGTGATCGCCGGCTATCTGTGGGATTTGCAAGGTGGCCCCGCGGTCTTTCTGATGGCGACGCTGGCGGCGGTGATGGGGGCGATGATGATCTGGCAAGGCGAACGCCAACCCCAAGCAAATGATCTATTGTAGGGAGGATTTCTTTACAATAAGCGGTGGCTATGGTATAGTATAACCGTCCATGGGGATGAACGGTTTCGACGGGGCAGGCTGTCTGTTGACTGCAGGCCGTAGAGCGTCGACTACGTTAAAAAGGCGCAAACACTACAAATGCCAACACTGGCAAAGCCTTCAACTTTGGTTTCGCTAACGCTGCTCCTGTAGCGGTGGCTGCCTAAGTAAGGCACGAGTCCTCACGTAGGACTCCGGCCCGCTTCGGTGATGCTCTCAGGCCGGGCGGTATCCGTCATATACTGTAGGGCTGCGGTGGCTAGACGCCGATAAGGCCATCTAAGACCTATCGGATAGCCGGATCGTGAATCCTGTCGCTTGGAGTCCATCCGGTGAAATCTAAGTAAAGCGACTATGTCTGTAGATGTCAGCGGACGAGTGTTTCGGACGCGGGTTCGAGTCCCGCCATCTCCACCTGAACTACGGCCCGGCAGTCCGCCGGGCCGTTTTCTTTTGGCCAGGATTCGTGTATAGTGAAATTAAGTCATGGCTGTGCCATGTTGCTTCTCAGATGGAAGGATGGTAGGACACTGTGATTTGGACTGATGTGGCCTCGTTGAACTGGGGCAGCGACCGCCAGCGGGATGCGTACCAGGCGTTGATCGAACTGGATATCTTTAGCGTTTTGGCCGATTTCGATCCGGTACTGGCCGGAACCTATCCGCTTGGGTTAGAAACGGCAACGAGTGACCTGGATATCCTCTGTTGTGTTGAAGACCTCGACCGCTTTGCCGCGCTGGTAGAGGCGGCCTATGGGTATTATGATAATTTTCATGTGGTGCGGCGCGTTAAGAATGATCTGCCGACCGTGATCTGCCGTTTTCAGTTTCGCGATTTTCCGATCGAGATCTTTGCCCAGCCGAAGCCCAGTGAAGAACAGAATGCCTACCGGCATATGATGGCGGAAGCGGCGTTGCTGCGGGCTGGTGGGGAGGAGGCGCGTGCGGCGATCCGCCAGTTGCGTGAAGATGGGGTCAAGACGGAACCTGCCTTTGGGGATTACTTCTGCCTGGAAGGGGATCCGTATGAGGCGTTGCTAGAGATCTCGGATATGACAGCGGGCGAGGTGGATGAGGTGGTGTTAAATGCCCGCTATCAGCGTCGCGGGACCGGAGCACCGATGGAACCGTTGAGGGAATTGTGGTAGCGCCCACCCGCATTTTCCACTTGTGACCGCCTACGACGTCACGCCCTACCCAGACCTGGCCTATGCGCAGACCCACCCGGACCGGCTGGCGGTGATGGCCAGGCTGTTTGGGCTGAATCCGGCGTCTGTTGCCACCTGTCGCGTGCTGGAGATCGGCTGCGCGGCAGGTGGCAATTGTTTGCCGATGGCCGCGGCGCTGCCCCAGGCGGAATTCGTCGGCATCGACGCCTCGGCACGGCAGATCGCGCTGGGCCAGGAGCGGCTGGCCCGGCTGGGGCTGGAGAATGTGCGGCTGCTGCAGCGTGACCTGCGCGCCCCGGTGGATGACCTGGGGCGCTTTGATTTTATCCTAGCGCATGGCGTCTACTCCTGGGTCGCGGCGGATGTGCGCCATGCGCTGCTTACCCTGTGCCGGGACCGGCTTCACCCCCACGGGATCGCCTATGTGAGTTACAATACCTTCCCTGGCTGGCATGGGGCATCCATTGTGCGCGAGCTGATGCAGTTTCATACGCGCGGCATTGCAGACCCGTCTGCGCGGGCGCAGGCTGCGCGTGCGGTGGTGCGGCAGGTGGCGGCGATGATCCCGCCAGAGGTCGGGGACTATGGGGCGATCTTCCGGCACTATGGCGAGGCGTTGTCGTCGGGGTTGAAGGGTGGCGAGGACGCATTCTTGCTGCATGACGAGCTAGAGGAGATCAACCAGCCGGTCTATTTCCATGAGTTCGTGGCCCATGCGGATCGCTGTGGGCTGCGGTTTGTCTGTGAGGCGGCGCTGCGCGATGCGATGATGGCTGGACTCCCGGCGCAGACGCTTGACCAGATCAGGACACTGGCGCAGGATGAGGTGGATGTGGAGCAGTATAGTGATTTCGTGCGTGGGCGGATGTTTCGCCAATCACTGCTCTGTCATGCGATCCATACCCCGGCGCGTCGAGTAGATGCGGGCCAGGTGATGCAGATGTGGGTGCGCAGCCGGGCCGAACGTGTGCCTGAAGCGCACCTGCCGCCGGGGTGGGTGCAGGTTCGCAGCGAGGATGGCATGACGTTGACGACTGGACACGCAGTCACGGCGGCGGCCATGGATTTGCTGATCGCGGCCCGGCCGAACGCCCTCTACTTTACCGATCTGCTGGCGCGGGCGCAGAAGACAGCCGGGGCATCCGCGGTGGACGACGCGCCGACGCTGGCGCAAAATTTGCTGCGCGGCTGCGGCTACAGCCATCGCTTGATCGACCTGCATACGCACCCGGCGCGCTGTGCGGATCGGCCTGGCGAGCGACCTGTGGCGTGGGCTGTGGCGCGGCTGGAGGCCGAGACGCGCAATGTTGTGACCAACGGCTGGCATGAGCGGGTGTGGCTGACCACGGCGCAGTGCAGGCTGTTGGTGCTACTCGACGGCACGCGCACCCTTGACGAATTGTGCGGCTGTTTGCGGTCGGAGACAGCGCAGGGGGAAAGCCCCTGGACGGCAGCAGACGTGGCGCGAGAAGCGGCGTGGCTGGCACGGGCGGGTCTGCTGGCCGCCTGACCGGCGCAATGGTAGGGCATGATTGAGAATCCTTAAGACGGTTTCAGCAATGGAGAGTACAGAAGCAGGATGGCACTTGCAAGCAAGCAGGCTGAACTAGCAGCGCAGATTCATTTCTTGCAGGAAGTGGATCGACTCAAACTGGTGCTACGCCAGTCACGGTTGATGGACGGCAGCCGCCGCGAGAACTCCGCTGAGCATAGCTGGCATGTGGCGTTAGCCGCCTTGATCTTAGCGCCCCAGGCCAACAGCGCGCTGGATGTGGGCCGCGTGATCCAGATGTTGTTGATTCACGATATCGTGGAGATTGACGCCGGGGACACCTTTGCCTATGACGCGCAGGGGCGGTTGGACCAGGCGGCGCGCGAGGCGGCGGCAGCGCAGCGACTGTTTGGCCTGCTTCCGCCTGCACAACAGGAGGACGTGCAGCGGCTATGGGCGGAGTTCGAGGCGCGCATCACGCCGGAGGCCAAATTTGCCCATGCGGTCGATCGCCTGATCCCTGTGCTGCAGAACTACGCGACCGGCGGCGGTTCGTGGCGCTCGCATCAGGTGGACCGGGGCCGCGTAGAGCAGCGGGTCGGGCCGATCCAGGAAGGGTCGGCCGCGTTGTGGGATTTTGTGTCCGCCCTTTTGGACGATGCTGTGGCCCAGGGGTTTTTGCAGGAGCAGGCATGATGTCCAATGCGGACAGACCGGCGGGCTTGGTTCCAGGCGCGGACGTGCCCGAAGTAGGGGCGGCATTCTATCTTTGTCTGGATCAGACCTGCGGGCTGCGTTTTCCGGTGACGGCTGGCGACCGGTTCGAGGGTTGCTGCCCCGCTTGTGGCGGCGCGGTGGTACAGGCGG
>CAZYQJ010000283.1:6059-6888 GCA_964649925.1 uncultured Litorilinea sp. | reverse complement strand
ACGCGCTGATTGGCTGGGTCGGCGGCAATGCCAAACGGCCGCGACCCGCCGCTGCTGATCTCCTGGACGACATTTAGGCCTTCGATGATCGCCACACGGCTGTCCTGGCGCAGCAGGACAAAGACCGTATCCTGGTCGGGCAAGATGTCCATCAGCGCCGGGCTGGAGGGGGCAGTCCCTACCGGAATCTGCGCCTCCACCGCCAGCGTATCGGCGTTGTAGACCCAGACGTCGCTGCTCGCAAAGTTGCTGACATAGACGCGGTTGGTCTGTTCATTGACCACGAGGCCCCAGGGCTGCGTGCCGGTCGGCGCTTCGGCCAAAATCTCGACCGCATTTGGCTCCACTTTGAGCAGCCGGTCAGGGTTGCGGGTGACCACATAGAGCGTGTTGGTTCCCTCATGCACCGCCAGCCCCTTGATATCGCCTTCGGCCAACGGGCAGCCCACGGGCGGCGGGCATTCGACGATAACGGGTGGCTTGCGGATGATGGGGATGTAGAGATTGCCGCTGAAGACCCGCACCGTCCACGTATCTGTGGCGCTGACCTCCTCACCTGCTTCGTTCTGAGCGATCACCACCGCGGTGTTGGTGGTAGTCTGGGTGATCACCGCGCTGCAGGTATAGGTCCAGATTTCGTCCAGTTCCAGGATGGCGTTGCCGTTGGCGTCTCCCCCTACAAAGCTGGCCGCACAGTGATCGTCCGTGAGCGTCACCGCCTGGAGCGGTTCACCGCCTAGGTTAGTGACGGTAAAGGTATAGATCACCTGCGTGCCAGAGAGGGCAACCGTGTGGCTGGCCGTCTTGTCCAGCCCGATCGCGGGGTCTC
>CAZYQJ010000283.1:3200-6049 GCA_964649925.1 uncultured Litorilinea sp. | reverse complement strand
ACGGGCGTGCTCACTTCGGGGGTCGCCGATTCATCGCCCACAGTGACCGTCGCCCGGTTGATGATCTCGTCGAGACTGGGCGGCAGCGGAGCGTCCAGGCGCACACCAAAGGTGACTGTAAAGACCCCGCCAATCGGCATTGGGCCGAGGTCTACACCCCCTTCATCAAGCGGGAAGGGGCTGCCAACAGCATCATCGGGCAGAGCGACCGTCGCCGTACCGGTCGCGATGGTCGTCGTACTCAACAGGTACGTCGTCGAGATCGGCAGCGTGTCGCTCACTACGACATTCGGGAGATCGACCCGGCTCGCATTGCGTACCGTGATGGTATAGCGCAGGGCATCTCCGCCATCGGCCTGCCCGTCGCCATCCAGGTCTTCGATCAGGTCGGCAGTTTTGGCGGCCTCAAAGCTGGCTGCGGGTGGGGCCGTTGTGCCCGCATCCAGGCCCGGCTCGTCGCGCGAGGCGCGATCAGGGTCCTGTCCCCAGGCAGCCACCAGCCGCGCGCCTGTGCCCACACTCGCATCGCAGATGTAGAGCAGCATCCCGGTCTGGTCGCCATCTGGGTCAAAGACGCGGGCATTGGCGAGCGGCTGCAGTACGAGCTTCTCATCATAGAAGAAACCGTTGCTGTCCTGGTTCGGCCCCGTGTTGTCGCCATTATAATCCACACAGATTTCGACGGATCCGGTCTCGCCTTCAGGCAGCACCCCCATCACCCAGACTGGGTTGCCGTTTTCATCCGGCGCGACCTGGCTGTCCGGGTCGCGACCTGCGCCCCAACCGATCAGGGTTTGTGCCGTCAAACGGCTGGCGGGTACGAGGTCTATGGCCCAATCAAAGGTTTTGGTGTCGGTGAACGTGTCCACCGCGGCGATAGCGCCAAAAGCGCGGCCATCCGCCGCGTGGAAGGCGGCCCCTGTGCCAGCGGGCAACGTGCTGGAGATCGTGCCGCCCGCCGGGATCGACAGCGGCACGACCGCGCCGCCGGAGACTTCGCGGTTGACGGTCAGCGCCGTGTCATGCGGGTTATAGAGATACGCGGTCGTGGCAAAGAGCGGATCGGTGCTGACCGGGGAGTAATACTCGCTGTCCCACTGCTCCGCCGGGAAGAGGACAAACCAGCGCGATTCATAGTCAGCGCAGATGTCGCCGGTGATCATGGCGACTTGCACCGGCGCGCTGGCGTTGACAACGGCCCCTTCGGCCACCGTGCCGGGCGTGAGATAGCTCTCGCCCTGGGCCAACGTTTCAGTGACATCAGGTGTGCCGTCACCGTCAAGATCGACCGTAATCTGTGTGCCGCCCGCCGATGCCATGATGGCAAGGCTGGTGTACTCAAAGAGGTCGGGGGCCAAGGTGTCGATGCCGACCGGCGCACGGTAGGACGTGCCCCACTCGCTCACCGGGTAGATTTCGAGCGCACCGGCGTGCAGCGTCCCAGACCCTGACGCCCACACCGCCCGGGTCAACGCCACAGTGCGGGTCGTGCCCAAACGGTCGCCACCGTCATAGTCGAAGACCGTCTGCCGCGTTGCCAGGGTCACGTCGGCGCGCAACACCACCACCGTGTTGGCCGAAAAGAGGTCATTGGCGACACCCGGCGCGCTGCCATTGCTTGGGTCGCCATCTCCCCAAATCTCGGTAGTCGCTTGCAGCGGCGCAGACAGATCGGCCTCATAGCCGTCTTCCCAGTGGTCATAGTAGATGAGCGTCCCCGGTGCGATGACCGACACCGAGACAAAGCTGGTGATCGGCTCATTGACCTCAGGCTCGATCCCTGCCTCCGGGCAGGCTACGTTGCCAGGATAAATGGTACGCAACGCCTCGAATACCTGGTCTTCAGGGGCGGGCAAATAATAGACCTGGACAGGCGGATCCGGCGCGGCTTGTACCGGCAGGGTCCAGATCAATGGCAGGATGACACAAACAAGAGCCACAGCCAACGGGCGCAGCCAGACAACCCGTACCGGCATGGAGGGATACCCCGTACAGCGTTCTGGATGCATAGGTGTCTCCTTTGGTAGAAGAAGCTGTTGGCGGAAGATGGAAGATACACTTAAAAGGATGGTTGACTGTCCAGGGGCGCGCTGCCCTACTGCCTATCCTAGCGGATTGCCACAGCCGTTGCAAGCCCCCGGCGACATGAGATTATGCCATAGGGAGCACAGAAAAGGCGCAATAGAGGAAAACCTGCACGGGCAGGAAGCCATGAGGAGAGGCCTCTCCAGCCTGGGCAACTCGCGGAGAGACCCCTCACTGCCTGCGGAATGATGCCGGGGCTAGATCAATGTCCCGCGCAATACCATCACCGCCTGCCCCCCCAACAAGACACGCTCCCCCTCCCGGCGGACGCGCACGATCCCGCCGCGCGGGGATGCCTGATAGCCGGTCATTTCGGTCAGCCCCAGCCGTTCCGACCAGTAGGGAGCCAGGCAGCAGTGCGCCGACCCGGTGACCGGGTCCTCCTCAATCCCCGATCCGGGCGCAAAGAAGCGCGAGACAAAGTCATATTTGCCCCCCTGGCTGCGGCTGGTCACGATCACGCCGCGCACCGGGAGCGAACGCAGCGTTTCATGGTCGGGCTGGATCTGCCGCACTTCCTCTTCGCTGGCAACCTCGATCAAATAGTCGAACTTGTTGCGCCCCACAGAGACAGGCGTCACCCCCAACGCCTCGACCAGTTCCGGCTGCGCGTCGGCAGGCTCGGCGGGTGTCGCCGGAAAATCCAACTCGATCCAGCCATCCACCTGGCGCGCGGTCAACAGCCCGCTGCGCGTGTGAAAGCGCGCCTCCTCCGATGTCCACAAATAGCCAGTCGTCCACAATACATGGGCGCTTGCCAGCGT
>CAZYQJ010000283.1:0-3190 GCA_964649925.1 uncultured Litorilinea sp. | reverse complement strand
ATCAACTTCCACCGTGGGCGTAAACCAGCGCAGTTCAAAACCGTCGTCCTGACGCTGCAAAAATGCCGTCTCCGACAGGTTCATCTCGCTGGCGACCTGCTGCATCCACGCCTCATCCGCCGGTTCGTCGAGCAAACAGACCGCGGCAGGATTCCCGGCAAAAGGCCGGTCGGTGAATGCATCAACGAAATAGATCGGTATCTCCATAGTCTCTCCTCAGTGGATTACCTAACGCGCTATTTCAAACCGGCTGGTGCGGCTACCAGACCAGCCGCACCTCCACCTGCCCACCCCCATCGCCAGCCAGCGCAGCCGCGGATGATCCCGCCAACGCCACGCGCACCGGTTCACCCGACCGGCGGCGCAGGTTGAGCGGGCGGCGACCCGCAGCGGCCAGGTCGCGCAGCCGCACGCTGGCCCGCGGCACTGCCATATCCCCCACATAGATCGCCAGCGTCAGGTCACCCAGACCGGCCAGCACCTGTTGGCTCGCATCGCCCGACCAGGTGACCGCGGTCAGCGTCACGGACGCAGGCAGCACATCGGCCCGCTTGCCTGTATCCAGCAAGACCTGTGCCTGCACCAGCCCGCCCAACGCACCCTTGTAAAGCAGCGCAGTTCCGCCCGCGTCCGCTTTGCGGGATCGCATACTTGGCCCTGGCATCGCCTGCGCCATCAACGACGAGGATAGGACGCTAGCCCGGTATTCGGTGAAACCCCGTCCCCGCGGGCTGAACGCGGCCGTGGAGAAAGCCGCCGGTTGTGCAGACAGGACGTGCGGCCCGCCTGCAAACTCATTCGACCATCCCTCAGCCAGCGCGTTGGCGACCGGCACGGTGTGCGTCACACGCTGCCCGGCCTCCTGGCGTACCGCCACAAACGCAGTCTCGCTGCTGGGGATGTTCGATGCCAGCGATTCGGCCTGGATCAACTGCGCCAGCGCATCCTGCCACGCGGGTTTGATGTTTTCAGGATACATCGCCTGCGCTGTGGTGGGCTGGAATCCAGGCAACGCATCGGCAGGAAAACCCAGGTCGCGTACGCGCCGCGCCACCTCGTCCGGTTGCAGCGTGTAGGCGCGCGCCAGATACTCCAGCTCATTGATCCGGTGCGCGGCAAAGATCGCGGCCAGGGCAGGATAGTCGCCAGGGGTGACTGTCGCCGCGGCCATCGGCGCGCCCGAACCCTGTTCCAGCGTGAACGCCAACTCTCCCCGGCCTGCGCGTGGCACGCGTCCGGCCACCCAGACCACGCGGCCTGCAGGCAGATCGCCCAGGTCTATCGCGGCCCGGCCCGCTTGTGCGGCCAGCACCCGATGCTGGACGGCGTGAACCTCGCCGCGGTTCACCTCCAGCCGCAGCCCGACCAACACCGGGGCCGCCCAATCGGCCAGAACGGCGTCTAGCGCCGTGGTGATATCCTCTTCGTCGGGGTTGCTGGTTAAAAAGCGCGCAATGCCGCCGCCCCGTTCGGCCAACTGCCGCGCCAGAAAATCATTGGGCGCAGAATCGATGCACAGCACGCTGATCCGCCGCCGCATGTCCGATGCAAACTCGCGGTTCGCTAACTGAAAGAGCCGCGCGTGGTCGGTCACCTGGGCATCCGTGACGATCAGCACGGCGCGCGCTGCCTCGCCGCGCTTCTTCTCCAGGCGAAGCGCCTGTTCCAGCGCAACCCCCAAGTTGGTTCCGCCGCTGTCGCGCCGATCCTTGAACCAACGGATGGCCTGATCCACCGTGGCAGAGTCGCCAGGCCGCAGGTCGGGTGCGAACCAGGTCGTCGCGTTGTGAAAGACGCCCAGCGCAAAGGCGTCGTCGGGGGTCAGCGACCGCAACAACTGCTCGGCGGCCCAGTCTGCCGCTTCCCACTTTGGGCCGGACATCGAGCCAGAGTGATCGACCAGCAGCGTGACCTCGCGGCGCAGCCCGCTGCGATCCCGGCGCGGGGGCGCGACCTGGGCCAAGAAATAGACCGCGTCCGCTGCCGGGTCGTCATGCGCCAGCAGGTGCAGTGCAGGCCGGTCGGCCTCCTGGGGCAGTGTCCAGTGCAGCACCAGATCGCGGTCAGGCACGACCTCCCCCGCGGCCAGGCGCACCTGGAGGCCATTCTCCCCGGCTGTCGCCGTCACTTCATGCGTTGGGCTGGTGACCATGTCGGCCCCCACCACAGACAGGTCGCAGGTGAATCGGTGGCCTGGATCGCGCAGCACCCCGAGCGGCAGTTGTTCGGGGGCGCGGCCCTGCGCCTCATCCTGGCGAATATAGCGCGGGGCGATGGTCAGCGGCGTCCGCAGCCGCCACGCCACGCCATCCGCCTGAGCAAGCTGCACGTAGCGGGTGACAACGGTCACAGGCTGGTCGGGGTGGATCCCGGCCACGCGCAGGGTAAAGGTGTCTGCGCCGCCGCGCGTCGCCAGCGCAGCCTGTTTGCCAGCCTCTTTCGCGTCAGCATACTCGGCTTCGGCCTCGGCGCGCGGCTTGAGCGCAGCCGTGATCGTCACCTCGCCAAAACGCACCTCCACCCCGCGCACCGCGGCATCGCCGGGCAGCGGGAAGCGGTAGATCGCCTCGACCACCTCTTGCGATTGTTCTGCGCTAAAGCCAAAGCGCTGCGTCAGCGTCAGGTCCGCCACCGGCCCGGTCACAGTGCCGGTCAACTCGGTGCGTTGCAGCGGGACAAACTGGCGCGGTGCGGCCTTCGACGCAGCGATCTCAAGGACAGGGAAGCCGTCGCCGCGGGAATTATCAAAGTGAGTTGGGTGAAACATATGGGTTACCCTCCTGGACAGGCGATAGGCGCTGCCCACTTCATTGTACGGCGGCGCAGCCAGCCGCGTCAACCGCCATGCCTAGGGTGAAAAAACAAACCAAGAACGGCTTGACTCTCACGTTACGTGATAGTTTATACTCGAATCATGGCATACACCGTGCGAGAACTCGCTACACTTGCGGGGATAAGCGTGCGAACGCTCCATTACTATGATGAGATTGGGTTGCTCAAACCTGCACGAGTTGCAGAGAACGGCTATCGGCAGTATGAGCAACAGGAGCTTCTCAAGCTTCAACAAATCCTTTTCTTCAGAGAGCTCGATTTTTCTCTGGGTGAGATCAGGCGAATCATGGCCGATCCTCAATTCAACATAGAGAATGCGCTCCGAGATCAGAGGAAACTTTTGGAGCTCAAGAGAGAA
>CAZYQJ010000282.1:0-6927 GCA_964649925.1 uncultured Litorilinea sp. | reverse complement strand
GACGAAACGAGCGAACCCGTGGGCGATCTGGCGCTGGGCGACCTCACGCCCCACGTCCTCTATGATGCGCGCCGCGCCCTGGCCGAGCGTGAACACCGCCACCTGAGCTATACCCAGCCCGAAGGGACGGTCAAGCTCTTTGTAGAGGCCCTTGTCCAGCCTTCGCATTTGGTCATCGTGGGGGCAGGTCATATTGCCGTCCCCCTCGCCACCATCGCGGCCACTTGCGATTTCGAAGTCACCGTCCTGGACGACCGTCCGCAGTACGCGCACCCGGCACGCTTCCCCACTGCCAAGCGAGTGATTGCCGGGCCTTTCCGCGCTGAACTCGCCAACCTGCGCGCCCAAGGCGGCCTGGATCGCCATACTTATATCGTCCTGGTGACGCGCGGCCACCAATATGATGTGGAATCGCTGCTCGAAGTCCTGGATGATCCGCTGGCCTACATCGGCATGATCGGCAGCAAGCGGCGCATCCGTGCCGTATTTGACCTGCTGGAACAAGAACAGGGGATTGACCCGGCCAAGTTCGACCGCGTCTATGCGCCCATCGGTATCGATATCGGCGCGCGCACGCCTGCCGAGATCGCGGTCTGTATCATGGCCGAGATCATCAACGTCATGCGCCGCGGTCCAGCGGTCCCACTGAGCGATCAAATTCGGCAAGAGCGGCAAGCGCGCCGCGAACGGGCCGCGGCCCGCGCCTGACACAACACTCCCCCTATCTGCCTACAACCAAAGAGGAACCAAAGGACGACGCCAAAAGTGATTGCGCCACAGATTGCGAGTTATCTTGAGGAACTCATCCCGGCGCGGCCCGCCGAGATGCAACGGATGGAAGACTATGCGGCCCAACACAATTTCCCGATCATCGGCCCCGTGGCAGGCCATCTCTGTTATCAACTGGCCCGGCTCACCGGCGCGCGACGCGTCTTTGAACTTGGCTCCGGCTACGGCTACTCCACAGCCTGGTTTGCACGCGCCGTTCAGGAAAACGGCGGCGGCATAGTGCATCATGCCGTTTGGGATGAAACGCTTTCCCAGAAGGCACGCGGCCATCTTTCCGCCCTGGGCTTTGACGGCCTGATCCACTACCATGTGGGCGAGGCAGTCGCCGCGCTCCAGCGGACGGAAGGGCCGTTTGACATCATCTTCAACGACATCGAAAAGGACGGCTATCCCGCTTCCGTCCAGCCCGTTGTGGAGAAACTGCGTCCGGGCGGCCTGATGATCATTGACAACATGTTGTGGAGTGGGCGCATCTTCGACTCCCAAGACCAAAGCCCCGCAACGCACGGGGTGCGCCAAGTCACGAACCTGCTCATGCAAGAGGAATGGATTTCCAGCCTGATCCCCATTCGCGACGGGCTGATCGTCGCCATGAAAAAATAGCGCATCCGCGCCCCATCCCCGAGGAGTTAAACCTGTGTCCAAGACACCTTTACGCGTCGCCATTGTCGGCTGCGGCAACATCGCCGGTCCCTACGCCAAGACCATGCAGCCCTACAAAGAGATTGAGTTGATGGGCGCGACCGATATTCTGCCTGGCCGCGCCGAGGAGTTTGTCCGCATCCACGGCGGGCGCGCCTACGCCTCGCTTGACGAAGTTCTGTCCGACCCTAACGTGGATTTGATCGTGAACCTCACTATCCACCATGCCCATCCGGCGGTCATCACCGCATGCCTCAACGCTGGAAAGCACGTTCACAGTGAGAAACCGCTGGCCCTCACCTACGCCGAAGCCAAGCAACTGGTCGAGTTAGCCGACGCGCGCGGGCTGCGCCTGAGTTGCTCCCCCATCACCTTTATGGGCGAAGCGCAGCAAACCACCTGGAAAACCATCCGCGACGGCAAACTGGGCAGGGTTCGTGTGGTCTATTGTGAAGTCAACTGGGGGCGCATCGAAACCTGGCATCCCAATCCAGGGCCATTCTATGAAGTGGGTGCGCTCTTTGACGTGGGCGTCTACCCGCTGACCCTGGTCACCACCTTCTTTGGACCGGCGCGGCGCGTCGTCGCCTATGGAACCGTGCTCCATCCCGACCGTGTCACCAAAGAGAACGTGCCTTTCCATATCGACACGCCCGATTGGGTGGTCGCCGCGGTGGAGTTGGAGGACGGCACCGTGGTGCGGCTGACAACCAACTTCTATGTGGGGAGTCACAGCAAGCAAAAGGGGTTGGAGTTCCACGGAGACTTGGGATCGCTCTATCTTGGCAGTTTCCAAGACTTCCATGCCCCCGTCGAATTTTCCGAGTACCGGCAGGTCTATACCCCTGTCCCGTATGTCAGGGAGCCATTCCAGGGAATTGAATGGGGCCGCGCTGTGGTGGAGATCGCTGACGCCATGGCCGAGGGACGTCCCCAACGCGCCACTGGCGCACAGGCAGCGCACGTGGTGGAGATCCTCTGCGCCATTCAGGAATCCTACACCACTGGTCGCGCTGTAGACGTGACGTCGACGTTCACGCCGCCAACGCCGATGCCCTGGGCTGAATAGGCGTCAGCAGCAGGTGACCGGCACTCTGGAAGCGCCGGTCACCTGAGCAAAGGATAGGTGCGCCGCCGATGTCGGGCAACATACCTGACCTACGATCCGCGGATCTCTGTAGGCCAGGATCGCGGCCTGACATGGCCGCCATCTCACCCGCTGACCGGCAGCGCCGCCATCCATGCACGCAGCACCTCGGCGTGCTGTGGCAGCGCCACTTCCGGCTCCTCGATCTCGGGGTGCCACTTCTTTTCCCATTCCGCTGCCACCATGCCCTGATAGCCTTCCCGGTGCAGCAGTTCGATCACATCGCGGCAGGGCACTTCCCCCTGCCCCAACAGTACAAGCTGCCAGCTTCCATCCGGGCGCAGCCGCGCATCCTTGATATGCACATGCTTGACGCGCGACCCGATCATGCGCCACGTCGTCTCGATATCTTCGCCCATGCGGAACGGATGGTGGACATCCCACACCGCGGCGACGTTCTGGCTGGAAACCTGAGCCATCACCTTCGCCACATCGGCCCCCTTGCAGAAGGCGTCATGCGTCTCCAGCAAGATCGTCACGCCTGCCTGCTCCGCCGCAGGCGCAGCCGCGTTCAACGCCTCCGCCACATAGTCCACGGCCTGATCCAGGCTGACCCCTTCTGTGAGCGGCCCGCCGAACGTCCGCACCATCGGCACGTTCATCTCCGCGGCCAGTTCAATATAGCGGTGGAGCAAATCCAGATGAGCCTGTCGCTCGGCGGCGTCGGCAAAGGCAAAGCGTGTAGATAACCCCAGCCCGCAGATCGATAGGTCATGGCGCGCCAGTGTCTCTTTCACCGCCGCGCGTTGGTCCGCACTCAAATCCGCGGGGATGACCTCGCCGTTGAGCAGGCGCACCTCGAGCGCCTTGTAGCCGTGGCGTGCGGCCTGTTCCGCGGCCTGTTCAAATGTCCAGTCGGGGCAGCCTAGCGTGCTGAATGCCAGCGGAAAACGGTCACTCATGCGATCTTCCCTCCACATTCATAGAAGTTGGCTTGTTTAGGGTGACTCCGGTGCATCCTGCCAGAAATCGATCATCGCGTCGCGCGGTACCCAATCAAGCACGCGCCGCGCCTTGCTGTGGTCATACCGTCCGTGCGGTAGATCTGCGCTGATAAAGATCGGCTCATAGGGTGATGGCAGCGACGAGACCTCCAACGCCCGCCGCAACGCCCGCCCGGTATCGGGCCAGGACACCATGAACGGGTGGGAAGCGACCGGCATGGTGGGGTTGTACAGGGCGTTGAACAGCAACACCGGCACCTCCAACCCGTAATACTCGGCAAAGACCCGGCAGGTCTCCTGTCCCAGATATTTCGAATGGATATAGACCTGATCATACGGTCGCCCCGGTGCATCCGGCGGCACGTCATAGTCCCAGGTATAATCGCCCCAGCCGGTCAAGTGCTGCGTCAGCGGGCCGGTATGCACCACGCGCCGGATGCCATGCGCCACCGCTGCCTGCATCACGTTGTAGGCTCCCACGGTATTGACCAGAAAGGCGTTTACCGGGTCAGGGCGCACCACAGTGCAGTTGATGACGGCATCCATGCCCTCACAGGCGGCAGTCACCTGGTCCGGATCGCGCACATCCACAACCATCATTTCGTGGGGTGGGGGCAGCGTCGCAGGCAGCGGCGCACCTGGCGCTTGAGGCGTAGCCTGCTCGGCCAGCTCAGCAATCGGGCGCACATCCGTTATACGCAGCGTATAGGAGGACAACAGCTCCTGTGTGGTCACTGAACCGATCGGGCCGCCCGCGCCGAAGATCACCACCTTGTCGATCCGGCGCGCAGGCACCCCGCGCGGGGCCAATACCTCGCGCCAGGGGCGCAGATCGGGCGGCGTTGGATCCCCCTGCGAAGACCAGTGCGCCTCAAAGTCGTGTACAGGCTGATAGCCAAAGCTCCCCTGCGCGCTGGCTGCGTAGGCCAGCCGCAGTTTGGAACGCGGCCCAGGGGCCATGAGGTGAAAAACGCACCAGTCGGGCCGCCGCGCGGACTGATAGACAAGCGCACGCCGCACCCCGTGGATCACGTCTTCCACATGGACCCAGGTCGGGTCAAACGGCTCGGCAGCGGGGTCCTGCACAATGCGCCCCACACGCAGACAAAGGCTTTGCACCGTCCCCACACGGCTGTTCTCGCGCACCGACAACTCGGCCAGCCAGGGGCCGAGTTGGGAAAGATCCGGCTCCGGTCGCGGACGCCAACTCTCGTTCACGCGCCAATGGGCCGGAAGGCGGCGGAACAAGTCCAGCGTACTCAACAGGATAAAGCGATCCACGCCCGCGGCACGCGCCGCGTTGAACAGCACAAACGACCCGCGCGCCGACTCATCCAGCGCGGTGACAGCGTCTTGCGTGCGCTCCCGCCCCACCAAATAGGGAGCCAGATGAAGCACCGCATCCACCCCGTCCAACGCCGCTTCCACCTCTGCCGGAGTACGCAGGTCGCCGGTGACGTGGGCCGCACCCGCTGGGGCAGATGCAGAAAACGCCTGGTCAAACAGCCGCACAGGCTGGTCTGGAACCAGGGCCGCGGCCAGCATGCGCGCCAGGGCGCTATCGCCTCCCGTAATCAAGACAGTCATAGCCTAGCTCCTGCGCCTTGCCGGACAATGTGATCGGATTGTGTGTGCATGGCGGCGTCAGTCGAACACCCGGGCCAGCGGTGAGAGTCGATGCGCTTCGTCGGTCAGCCACATCACACGGCGCACGCTCTCCGGGGTGATCGCCAGCGGCTTGCCCTCACGCAGCGTCGCGTACAGGTCACGATAAAAGTTTCGATACGCCTCGGCATTGTCGCCGGTGGCTTCCCACTCATCCTCATGCCAGGTCAGTTCATCGCGGTTGTAGGAGCGATTGGGCGTGGGGCGCAGGTCCAGTTCGCGCGGCGGCATCTCGTCGTCGACAACCCATCGCCAGCGAAGCTGCCGCGTGGACCCGGTCAACCCGCCGCGCGTGCCCAGCACATGCCAGGTCGGCGGGGGGAACACATCGCAACTGCTGATCTCGATGTCGACAATCGGCTGGCCCTCGGCCTTCAACACCAATTTAAGGTGGTCGTCGGCATCGCCCAACGTCAAGGCGCGGTCAAGACCGCAAAAGACTTCAGGCTGCTTCGGGCCAAAGAGTTGTAACGCCTGGTCAAGAAAGTGGGGACCGGTATTGTTGAGCGTGCCGCCGCCGAACTTCTGAAGCGTCTGCCAGTCCCAGCGGCGCGAAAAACGCGATTCGGTCAGACGGATCTACACAATGCGGCCCAGCACCCCGGAATCGATCACCTCACGCACCTTCACAAAATCGGGGTTATAGCGCCGCTGCTGAAAGATGGTCAATATCCGGCCCGTCTCGCGCGCGGTCTCGATCATTCGGTCGGCCTCTGCGAGCGTGGTCGCCATTGGCTTTTCACACACCACATGCTTGCCCGCGCTGAGCGCCTCCACACTGGCAGACATGTGTAGATGGCTGGGCAAGGATACCACCACCAACTCTACATTGGGGTCGGCCAGCAATGCTTGATACTGCACATAGGCCTGGCATCCGAACCGTTCCACTGCTTCGGCGCGACGTTCGGCGTCGTCATCCACGACCGCCACGACCTGATACTGATCGCCCATAGGCTCCAGCAGACGGGCGTGAATGTCCCAACCGCTGCGCCCCAACCCGGCGATTCCCACACGAATTGGATCTTGGCTCATCAATCGGTTCTTTCTAACTGGCGGGAATAGGAATGGATATACTGATAGTATACCGGAGCATAGCCCAACGGCAAGCGCGCTTTGTCTCAAAAAAGTGACCGGCACTTCCCCTCCCTTGTCCCGCTGCCGGTGCTACTCTGTGGCGCAGGGTGTATGGGAAGAAGCAAGTGCCGGTCACTTAGTGATAGGGGACTACAGGTTCCCTATTGCTTTACGATGAACGGAATGTACAGACTGCCTGACGTCCCCTCCGTTCCCTCCACTAGCACGATATCGTCATAGACGATCAACGACTCGTTACCGGCCTCGTCCTTGAACTGGGCGTAGACCCGGCAGGTGTCGCCGATCTCGCACGCCAGCGTCCACGGCTTGTGTTGGACCAGCGGCTCCCAGGAGGCGCCCGCCATGTCATGGTTGTTAGAGATACGCATCTGCACATTGCCACTCGCCACGTTATACAGCCGTGAGAGTTGGTCGGTCTGGTGGGCATTGGCTGACTGCGCCACGCCCATCAGGATCTGGTCGGTGGACGTGATATCCAACACCACCTCCTTGCTTGCGGTAGCCTCCGCGCCGTTGGCAATCAGGATCGCGCCCGACGGTGCATCCGGGTCCGCCTTGGGGGTCACGGCCTCTGGCTGGCTCGGCGGTCCATCCGTGGGATTGCCGCCTTCGGCCGCCTGGCCCTGCAGCCGCACATAGTAGGTC
>CAZYQJ010000281.1:0-6947 GCA_964649925.1 uncultured Litorilinea sp. | reverse complement strand
GAGGCGCTGCGCGATCTGCTCTATTTACAGCCCACCCCAGGCCATTACATGAATATGGTCGCCATGACACCCGAGGGGCAGGTGGCGGGATTTTCCTCCGCACCCAACCGGGTCTATTTGCATATGCACGCCGGGATGGACAGCCCCCAGCTGGCCGAACGTATCTGTTTGCCGGAGCAAAGGTGAACCGATGGCCGTTGCGGTGACGATGCCCCAGTTGGGGGAAAGCGTGGTGGAAGGCACGGTGGCGCGCTGGCTCAAAGCGCCGGGCGACCCTGTGACCGCGCTGGAGCCGCTCTTGGAGATCAACACCGATAAGATTGACACCGAAGTGCCCGCGCCCGCGGCAGGGACGCTGCTGCAAATCCTGGTGGGCGAAGGCAAGACCGTGCGCGCTGGAACGGTGCTGGGCTATATTGGCGGCGCAGACGAAACGCCTGATGCATCGCCCGCGCCGGACGCGGCTGCGCCCGTGCAGGTCGAATCCGGCAAAGGGGAAGCGCAGCGATCACGCCCGCGTCGGGGCGACGGTGAAAAACCCCAGGGACGCGCCTTTATCAGCCCGGTGGTGGCGCGTATGGCTGCCGAGCATGCGCTGGATTTGGAGGCTGTACCGGGGACAGGCATGGGCGGGCGCATCACCAAGCGCGATGTGATGGCCTACCTGGCCCAACGATCCACCCGCATGTCTGCGATCCCTGACGCATCTGCGAAGATCGGGTCGAATAACATCGGGCCGGATGAGGTGTGGCAGCCGTTGACGGCCATGCGCCGGGTGATTGCCGAGCATATGGTGCGGAGCAAGCGCACCAGCCCGCATGTGACCACGGTCTTTGAGGTGGATATGACCGCAGTGGTGCAGCACCGTGAGGCGCACCGGGCGGCCTTTGCGGCCAAGGGGCTGCGCCTGACCTATACGCCCTATTTTGTGGCCGCGGCGGCGCAGAGCTTGCGCGCTGTGCCGGAAATGAATGCCCGCTTCCAAGAAGACGGCGCTCAGAGTGGTATCGTGGTATCCCGGCGCGTTCACATCGGGGTGGCGGTTGCCCTCGATCAAGGGCTGGTCGTGCCGGTGATCCGCGATGCCGACGAGATGAACCTCCAGGGATTAGCGCGTGCTGTGGGCGATTTGGCTGATCAGGCGCGCGCCAATACACTCTTGCCGGATGCGCTGGCTGGTGGCACATTTACCGTGACCAATCACGGGGTGTCGGGCAGCCTGATCGGCACGCCGATCCTCAACCAGCCGCAGGCCGGGATCTTAGGCGTGGGCGCGATTGTCAAACGACCGGTGGTGCGAAGCGCAGGTCAATCGTTGCTGCCCAGCGCCGACGACGCCATTGTGATCCGTCCCATGTGTTATCTTAGCCTCACGTTTGATCACCGTGTGCTGGATGGCGCGCGCGCCGATGCGTTTGTGGCGAAGGTCAAACAATATCTAGAAGAGTGGTCAGTCGCCAGTAGTCAGTAGCCAGAGGAGAGACGGCAGCAGGGCGCAGAGATCTCTGCTTCTGACGACTGGCAACCGACTACTGATTACTGCCCTTCACATAGAACGGGGAGACTTGATGAGCAATAATTATGACTATGATGTGGTTGTCGTCGGATCGGGGCCGGGGGGCTACGTGGCAGCGATCCGGGCGGCGCAGTTGGGTCTGAAAAGCGCGGTGGTAGAGCGCGAAGCCTTGGGGGGCGTCTGCCTCAACTGGGGCTGCATCCCCACTAAGGCGTTGATCCACAATGCCGAGGTGTTGGAGACGCTGCACTCGGCCAAGGACTTTGGTTTCACCTTCGACAATCTTCAGGTGGATTGGCAGGCCGCGGTCAAGCGCAGCCGCGATGTGTCGGCGCGGCAGAACAAGGGCGTCAACTTCTTGATGCGGAAGAATAAGATCGACGTGATCGAGGGGCATGCAACCTTTACTGACCCGCACACGTTGGATGTACAGCCGTCGGAATTTTTGCCCGAGGCGCAGGCGCGCACCGTGACCGCAGCCAACTTCATCGTGGCAGTCGGCGCGCGGGCGCGTGGGCTGCCGGGCATGGAGATCGACGGCGACCGCATCATCCAATACCGTGATGCGCTGGTCTTGGACGAGGTTCCCAAGAAGATGATCGTCGTCGGGTCGGGCGCGATTGGCATGGAATTTAGCTATGTCTATCACACCTATGGTTCAGAAATCACCGTGGTGGAGATGCTGGACCAACTGCTGCCGCTGGAAGACCCGGAGGTGGCCGCCGAAGTGACCAAAGCCTTCCAGAAAAGCGGCATCAAGACGATGGTCGGCACGCGCACCGAACAGGTTGAAAAGACCAAGAACGGGGTCAAGGTCACGGTCAAGAACCTGAAGGACGACAGCACCTCCACGCTGGAAGCTGACAAGGTGTTGATGGCGATTGGGATACAACCCAACACAGACAAAGCCGGACTGGATGCTGCCGGGGTGACGCTGGACAAACGCGGCATGATCGAGATTGACGAGGTGATGCGTACCAACGTGCCTCACATCTACGCCATTGGGGACTGCACCGGCAAACTGGCGTTGGCGCATGTGGCGAGCGCTCAGGGCATTGTCGCGGCGGAGACAATCGCCGGGGTAGAGACCGTGCCCATCCCCACAGACCGCTACATCATGCTGCCGCGCGCCACCTTCTGCAGCCCGCAGGTTGCTAGCCTGGGGTATACCGAGGCCCAGGCCAAAGAAAAGGGCTACGAGATCAAGGTCGGCAAGTTCCCCATGATGCCCAACGGCAAGGCGCAGGCGATGGGCGTGCGCGTGGGGTTTGTGAAGATCATTGCCGATGCGAAATATGGTGAAATTTTAGGCGCGCACCTGGTCGGCCCCAATGTGACCGAACTCCTGCCGGAGTTGAGCCTGGCGCAGTTTATGGAGATCACGCCCGCGGAGATCGCGCGCACCGTCCACAGCCACCCGACATTGAGCGAGGTGATCATGGAAGCGGCGCACGCGGTCGAGGGGCATCCTATCCATATGTAGGCGAGATGCATGGGGCATGAGATTCAGGCCGTGGCAGCCGCCCGTGAAGCGGATGAGGCGCTTTGGCAGGCTGCGGCGGTTACATTGGATGTGACGGTGCGCTTTGCCGAGACCGATGCGATGGGCGTGGTGCATCACAGCGCCTATGTGATCTGGTTCGAGGCCGGGCGCGTGGCCTGGATGGATGCGGCGCAGATGCCTTACGCCGAGATCGCCGCCGGAGGCCATCATTTTGCGGTAACATCGCTGCAGGTGGAGTACCGTTCCACGGCGCGCTTTGGCGACCCGATCCAGGTGGTGACACGGCTGGCAAGGTTACGCAGTCGCCAGGTGGCGTTTCAGTATGAGGTGCGCCATGCCCAAAGCAATGACCTGCTGGCGACGGGCCGCAGTGAACATATCTGTGTGGACCTGGACGGGCACATGGCGAAGATCCCGCCCGCGGTGGTTGCACGGCTGCGGACCGGCGCACAGCAGTTGGCAAACTCCAGTCGGCGCGAGCGGTAGAGAATAAGTCGACTTTTTTCTTGGGGTGAGGCAGAAGATGATCCACGTCGAGCAGCACGGGCCAGTCATTGCAATTCGGATGGCGCGCGCTTTTCTGGGGCGACCGCTCTACTGGACCGCGGCCTATTGGGTGGACGGTCTGCTGGTGGATTCAGGACCGCGCTGTACAGCACACCAGTTGGTGCGCGTTTTGGATCAAGTGCATGTGGACCATGTGGTGGTGACGCATAGCCACGAAGACCATATCGGCGGGCTGAGCGCGTTGCAGGCGCGTTTCCCCAAGGCCGCGATCTATGCATCGGCGCGGGCCGCGCCCATATTGCAGGACCCGACGCGTCTGCGGATGCAGTTCTACCGCCGCGTTGTGTGGGGCAGGCCCAAACCTGTTGCCCCTGTGCATCTGCTGGACGAACTGGACAACGTGGTGCGAACATCGGCCTACTGCTTCCGGGTGATTGAAACGCCTGGTCACAGCCGCGATCACATCAGCCTCTTTGAACCCAACCAGCGCTGGCTCTTTAGCGGGGATGCCTTTATCGGGGGGCGTGACCACGCCTGGTCACGCGAGGCGGATCTGTTTGGGGTGTTGAGCAGCCTGCGCACCCTGGCGAGTCTGCGCCCGGAACGTCTTTTCCCTGGCAGTGGCACAGTACGCCGCACACCGCTCCCTGAAATTCACGATAAGATCGGCAGCTTGATGCGGTTGAGCGGTGAGGTGGCGCGCCTGGATGCCTCTGGCATGAGTGTAGACGAGATCGTGTTGTATCTTTTTAAGGGAGAATCTTCATTCCGTTTTTGGACGGGAGGGCATTTCTCGGCGGCGAATCTGGTGGAGGCTTGTCTCAGCTATAACGCACTGATGGCCCCAGCAAACGCTGCCGCTTCCGGCATGTTGTCTCCACGTTCTCCACGTACAATCGCTTCAGATTCGCCCGGTTCTTCCGCCAATAAATCGGCGGATTGGGGCGATGTAGTGCGTTAGCCTGCTGCCCGTGAGCACCATACCCGCTGTACAGCAGCGCGCTGGCGCTGCGATACGAGTGATCGCTGCCCAGATCAGGCGGCTATGGGTGCGTATAGCATAGGAGGGATGATTACCATGCGCGTCTTGATCACAGGCGGAGCTGGGTTTATTGGCAGCCATTTGGCAATTCAACTGCACAGCCGCGGCCATTATGTGCGCGTATTGGATGACCTGAGCAGCGGTGACCCTGCAAAGTTGCCTGATGGGATCAACTTCAGCCGGGGGGATGTGCGCGATATCCCGCGGCTTTGGTCGCTGCTGCAAGGGGTGGATGTGGTCTATCATCTGGCAGCGCGGGTGAGCGTCCCCGCTTCGGTCCTCTATCCACGCGAATACAATGATGTCAACGTGGGCGGGACGGTGGCGCTGCTGGAGGCATGCCGCGATGTGGGGAGCGTCAAGCGCGTGGTGCTGGCGAGCAGTGCTACGGTCTATGGCGATCACAGCCGCCAACCCGTAGATGAGGCAATGGAGACCCGGCCTGCTGTCCCCTATGCGGTGTCCAAGGTCGCTGCCGAGCAATATCTGTTTACGATTGGCCGCTTGAGCCAGTTCGAAACGGTGGCGCTGCGTATCTTTAACGCCTACGGGCCGGGCCAACCGCTGCCGCCTGCCCATGCGCCGGTGATCCCGCAGGTGATGCAGCAGGTGCTGGGCAAGGGGTCGGTGATGATCTCTGGCGATGGCAGCCAGACGCGCGATTTTGTCTATGTGGACGACGTGGTGGACGCGCTGATCTCGGCGGCGCTGGCCCCCAATGTGGACCGCCAGATCATCAATGTGGGCAGCGGGATGGAGACATCGGTCAACGAACTGGTGAGCGCGATCAGCGAGATTACCGGCCTCAAGGCCAATACCCTTTACAACCGTGAGACCACCGGCGGGCTGGCCCGGCTAGTGGCCGATCTGACCAAGGCCAAGCAACTGCTGAACTATCGCCCGCGCACACAATTGCAGGCAGGGCTGCGAAAGCTGTTGCAGATGGACCCTAATTTCTCGAAGTCCAAACGAGGCATGCCCAAGTTCCTGCCCACAGAGGGGCAGACGGTGGGCTAAACCCTGCCCTCAAGTCTGCTGCGGGAGGGCCATGCCGTCTATACGATGAGCCAAAATGAAGGAAAGTATGCACCAGATGATGCATCGGATTCGCTTGCTGTGGCTGATGATAGCCGCCGCTCTCCTGATTGGGGGCTGTAGCGGCGGCGAACGCATGTTAAGTGTCTATCTAAACTCCAATCAAGAGATGATCGACCGGCCTGCCAGTGTAGATAGCAGGCCGATCCGTTTTGAGGTGGAGCCGGGAACCCCAGCGCGCATGATCGGTTCGAACCTGCGCGATGCAGGCTTGATCACCGATGAACTGCTCTTTGAGGCATATGTGCGGGTGAACGGGCTGGCCGGGCAGTTGGAAGCAGGTACATTTATCCTTTCCCCTTCCATGACCCTGCGCGAGATTGTCGAGACCTTGCAGCACGCCGAGGCCTCCAGCGTGACCATCACCATCCCGGAAGGGTGGCGGCTGGAGCAGGTGGCGGAATATCTAGACCAGGCGCAGATTTTCTCAGACACCCAGGCCATCTCCGGGACGGTCAGCTATCTGACCGCAGCCTTAACCGGCGACCTGACCGGGCTGGATGTGGCGGCATACCCCTTCCTCCAGGATCGCCCGGCAGGGACCAGCCTGGAGGGGTATCTGTTCCCCGATACCTATGAAATCCCTGCCGTGGGCGCAGTTCCGGCGGACGTGCTGTCGCGCCAGCTAGATACCTTTGCGGCGCGGGTGATCCCGCTCTATGAGGAGGCCGTGGCGAACGGCACAACCGATATGGACCTCTATACCGTGTTGACTGTCGCCAGCATTGTCGAGCGCGAAGCCGTTGTGCCGGAGGAGCGTCCCGCGATTGCCGCGGTCTATCTAAACCGGCTGGAACAAGGGATGCGGCTAGAGGCAGACCCCACGGTGCAGTATGCGATGGGGTATCAGGCGGAGACAGGCCAATGGTGGAAGACGCCCGTCTTTTTGGAGGAATACAGCAGCGTGGTCAGCCCCTATAATACCTATCTCAACGACGGGCTGCCGCCCGGCCCGATTGCCAGCCCTGGGTTGAGCAGTATCCGGGCTGTGCTGGAGCCGGTGGACCACAACTATCTCTATTTTGTAGCGACGCCGGATGGCACAGGCCGCCATGTCTTTGCCGAAACCTGGGATGAGCATGTGGAGAACGTGCAGCAGTACCAATCAGGCGGGTAGGGGCGGCGTATAGAGGACACACGAAACTCGAAGATTCGCCAATAAAAAAAGACCGTCATGGCTGTGTTGGTGTCCATGACGGTCTTTACGGTTCGGAACACATCCGGCCCGCGCTTATGGGAACGCGAGATGGGTCATGTGTTCCGCCGAACCGCTGTGCGCGGTG
>CAZYQJ010000280.1:0-6958 GCA_964649925.1 uncultured Litorilinea sp. | reverse complement strand
CTAAGCGCATCCAGGCTGCCACGCGCGTGCGTGGTGTTTACGTCCGAGATTTGATGACCGCATGGCAACTGTCAACGAGCTAAATTTCCCCGACACCTCTGTCTCTCGGCAGGGCAGCGCCCATATTGAACCCAGCAGCCGTCTGGCTTCTTGGATACAACGCGTTGATCGTGCGCATTGGAAATACTGGCTGGTGATCAGCGATATGCTGCTGATCTTGATCGCGTTCTTGGGTGCGTATGTGCTGCGCTATGAGTTGCAGTGGTTTCGCGCCGTGGACCCGGTCTTTCTGGTAGATTTCTGGGTCTATGTGCCGTTTGCGCTGGCGCTGCTGATCATTCTGCCCATCTCGTTTCGCTTTTCCGGCGTCTACCCCTATCGCCGCGGGCGTTCGCTGCTGGAGGAGACCTATACCATCGCCACGGCTACCACGGCAGGGGTCATGGTGCTAATCATTGCCAGCCTCTTCTTTCGGCCCCTGCTCTACAGCCGTCTCATCTTTTTCTACACCGCGCTGTTGGTTACCGGCCTCTTGGGGATCAGCCGCTTAGTGATCCAACTCAGCCTGGGCCATTTGCGGCAGTATGGCGTGGGCGTCAAGCGTATGCTGCTCGTCGGGGCTGGGGATGTAGGGCGCATGGTGATGCGGACGGTCACGGCGCGGCCTGACCTGGGGTATCAGTTGATCGGCTTTTTGGACGATAACCCGGCCAAAGGGTTCACCGATATCGGCCCATATAAGGCGCTTGGCCCCGTCGAAAACCTGAGCGAAATCCTGGAAAAAGCGCCCGTCGATACCGTGGTCATCTGCCTGCCCTGGCAGAGCCATCGTATGATCCAGCGGCTGTTGCGCACTTGCGAGCAAAGCAATGTGCGCTCCCAGGTTGTGCCCGATCTTTTTCAAGTCACCAAAAATCAGGTCCATGTCGAGGAACTCAACGGCATTCCGTTGATCAGTACGCGCCAGCTTTCGATTCAGGGCTGGAATCTGCTGATCAAGCGCGCCTTCGACCTGGTGTTTGGGGTGCTGCTGGGCATCGTCTCGATGCCGATGTGGCTGCTGATCGTGGCGGCGATCAAGTTGGACTCGCCCGGACCCATCCTCTATTCGCAGATACGGATCGGCAAGAATGGTGACCCGTTCCGTTGTTACAAATTCCGCTCTATGGTGCAGGACGCTGACAAGATGCGCTGCGACCTGGGCGACCTCAACGAATCCAGCGGGCCGCTGTTCAAGATGCGGCACGACCCACGGCGTACGCGTGTGGGCCGCTGGATCCGGCGGTTCAGCCTGGACGAGCTGCCGCAGTTGATTAACGTCATGCGCGGGGAGATGAGCCTGGTCGGGCCGCGCCCCAACCTGCCCCAAGAAGTCGAGCAATATGAGGACTGGCATGAGCGGCGGCTGCTGGTCAGCCCAGGCATTACCGGGCTGTGGCAGGTGAGCGGGCGCAGCGACTTGACCTTTGACGAGATGGTATTGCTGGACATTTATTACGTCGAGAACTGGAACCTGGCGATGGATCTGAGCATCTTGATCCGCTCTATCCCGGCTGTTTTGCGAGGCCGGGGAGCCTACTGATCCATCCCTATGACGACCCGCCTACACTGCCCGGTGCAATACACAACCGGCCAGCAATCCCCTAGCCTTTTCCCATGAAGCGTGTTCTCATCTTAATGAGCAAAACCGGTGGCGGCCACTTTGCCAGCGCTCAGGCGTTGCAGGCTGTCTTTACCCAGATGTATGGCAACGCCGTTCACGTCACCATCATCGACTTGTTGATGGACGATTTCCCCTGGCCGCTGCGCGAACTGCCCAAGAGCTACGGCTGGATGGCGAACCGCACCCCTTGGCTGTGGGGCACGATCTGGCGCACAGGCAACCGCCCGCGCATGATCCGGCGGCTGATGAACTCGGTGGCACGCGCCACAGTCCCGCGCGTCATGTCGGCCATCCTGCGCCACCAGCCGGACCTGATTGTCTCCGTTCACCCGTTGGTGCAGGAGCCGACGCTGTGGGCCTTGCGCCGCATGAAATCGCGGATTCCCTATGCCATTGTGGTGACTGACCTGGCATCGGCGCACCCGCTTTGGTTCCACCCGGACGCGGCCCGCTGTTATGTCGCCAGTGACGCACTCTATCAACTGGGGCTGCGGGTGGGGCTGCGTCGTGAACAGATGCGGATGTACGGGCTGCCGGTGCGCCCTGAATTTGCCGTGCCGCCGCGGCCCGCCGCCGAGGTGCGCGCTGAATTGGGGATGAATCCGACGCTGCCTGCCGTCTTGTTGGTGGGCGGCGGAGAAGGCGTTGGCCGCGTAGGTCGCATTGCGCCCGTCGTGGCCGCGGCGCTCGCCGACAGCGGCAAAGCGCGCGGGCAGATGGTGGTCATCTGTGGGCGCAACCGGCGGCTCCTGACCGCGCTCCAGCAAGAGGCGTGGCCTGTGCCGGTTCAACTGCATGGTTTCGTCTCCAACATGCCGGACTGGATGACCGCCTGCGATTGCATTGTGACCAAGGCCGGGCCGGGCACAATCGCCGAAGCGTTGATCCGCGGCCTGCCGATCCTCCTCAGCGGCTATATCCCCGGCCAAGAGGAAGGCAACGTCCCCTATGTCGTCGATCATGGCGTTGGCGTCTATCGCACAGCCCCGCATGAGATCGCGCAGCAAGTGGCGTATTGGTTTGGCGAGGGCCGCGACGAAATGGAACGCATGGCGGTCAAGGCGCGGCAGTTGGGCAACCCGCAATCCACCCATCAGATCGTGGCGGACCTGGCTGAGTTGATCGAAATGGACCGCTCCCCCATCAATTGTCAGGATCACTGAGTGGATGCGTAAACGTACAGGGGCCGTTTTGATCATGGCCGGTATGATCGCCGGTTTGGTGTTGACGTCCATCTGGTTGGCGCGCACGCCTGCCGCTTCGGAAACACCGGATCGACAGCCGGTGCCGACCTTTACGCCAACGCCTCCGGTCTCGGCAGCAGGCTATTCTGAGGCCGCGACCCAGGCGCAGAATGAACTGGCCGAAGCCCTGGATGCGGTGGGGCAGTTGGTGGGCGCGCCGCAACTGGCCGATGCCGCCTGGTCTGCCCGTGTGCAGGAAGCCATGAGCCAGGTAGACAGTGCCTATACCGCATTGGTGCGGCTAGAACCGCCCGCCGAGTGGATGACTTTTCACGACCAACTCTCGACCAGCGCAGGGGATTGCAGCGCGGCGATGCGTGTGCTAGATTTGGCATTGGATGACCAGGACCGGGACGCTGTGCGCGTGGTGGCCGCCTTGTTGCACCGCTGTCAAACGGGCCTGACTGCGGCGCGGACGCTGTTGACTCCCCCAACAGCAGGTGAGACAGGGCCATGAACCCGGTGATGCGGTTGTGCCGTGGGGCCGGGCTGGGCTTGATGTTGGGCTGGACGCTGTTGGTCAGTTGTTCGCCCATCCAGCCGGTAAGCCCCCTGCACACCCCCGGCGTGGAGCCGCTTGTTCCGACACCGCTTGCCGCTCAGGTCGAAAGCCCGCTGCAGCGCCCTACGATCCGCCCAACGCCTGAACCGCCGCCGCCGCTTGCCGAACCCTATACGCTGCGCTGGCGGGTGGGCGTAGGCGTGCCGGATGGGCGCAGCCCGCTGCCATATGCCTGGGACACGGTACGGCCAGGCTGGTATCTCAACTGGTCTGTGGGGTATACGGATACGGTCTGGACAGATTCGCCGATAACGCCCACACTGACGGTAGACGATCTCGTTGTTCCCGCCGACGATCAGATTGGCATGGCCTTTATGCCGATGGTGCGCGTGAGGCAGGGTACGCTGGCCCCACCTGCCCCCTGGCTGGCGGCTACCGCCCGTCTACTGCCAGGCCGCACCTGGCTGATCGGCAACGAGCCGGATGTCAAGTGGCAGGACGGCACGCCTGCAGCCGCCTATGCACGCGCCTACCATGACGCTTATACCGCGATCAAGCAGGCCGACCCAACGGCGCAGGTCGCCATCGGCGGCGTCAGCCAGATCACCCCGCTGCGGCTGGCCTACCTCGACGCAGTGCTGGCGGCCTATCAGGCCGAGTTCGGCGAGCCGATGCCGGTGGACGTCTGGACAATGCATGCCTTTGTGCTCCAGGAAAAGGCGGATGATTGGGGCGTGGACATCCCCCCCGGCATGGATGCAACCGCAGGCGAGACATGGGCTATTGAAGACCATGATGATCTGGCGCTGGTCGAACTGCAGGTGCGCCGGATGCGCGAGTGGATGCGCGACCAGGGTCACCAGGATAAGCCGCTGTGGGTCACCGAGTACGGCATCCTGATGCCCGCCGGCTACGGCTTCACGCCGGAGCGAGTGCGCCGCTTTTTGATCGGCAGTTTTGACCTCTTTCTGCACCTGCGCGACCCCGAGATCGGTTATAATTTGGACGATGACCGGCTGGTGCAGCGGTGGGTTTGGTTCAGTACCGATTACCCGCTCTATCCGACCGGTGATCTCTTTACAGTAGGTGGATATCCAACCATCGTCATGGACGCGCTGACCGCGTACCTGGCCGAACACTCAGAGGAGGCGACACCATGATCGAACTGCCGCCCACCCAGCGCAGCACCCTGCGTCACTGGTTTCAGCCTGAGCGTCCCGGCAGCAGTTTGGTAGGGCCACACGTCGTGAATACCGGATGCGGAACCTGGCACGCCGACCGCTGGCCCGACCCGCGCTTGATCCTAGCAGAGGTGCATAACAACTATACCCTATGCGGTGACCCTGCCGCCTTCCCGGTAGATGACCCGCCGCCGCTGTCTGGCTTTGTGGATGCGCCCGCGGATTTTCTGCCTGTTTTACAGCGTGCGTATGACAGGGTGCATCTCTGGCCGCGCGTGCTGTTCCGGTTGGATGGCCCGTTGCGTCCGGCATCGGCTAGCCCTGACGCAACGATCCGGCGTCTCACCGCGCAGGATGCACCGCATGTCGCCGCGCTGCCCCCAGACGCCATTTGGATCGCCCGTCCCTGGGACGACGCGGCGGGCCTGGCAGCCAGCGGCTACGCATGGGGGGCGTTCGTGGAAGACACGCTGGTATCCGTGTCATGTAGCTTCTTTGTAGGCGAGAGCTATGAGGAGTTGGGGGTTGTCACCGTGGACGGCTACTACGGGCGCGGATACAGCACCGCTTGTACGGAGATGTTGTGTCGCGACGTGCTGGCGCGGGGACGCATCCCTACCTGGTCCACCACACCCGACAACCTGGCGAGCGTGCGTGTCACCGAAAAACTTGGCTTTGCGCCCGCGGGTGAGGGTATGCTCTACGTCGTCAACATGGATCCGCCCGTGCCGGTGTGATCGGCTAGGGTGGGCCTGTAGATAGTCTGCAGCCATTACGCAGACAGCCCGCAAGGGGTCACGCCGAAAGCGGCGCAGTTCGCAGGATGACCTCTTCGGCAACGGCGACGGGATCGTCTGCGCTGTTGATCTGGTCTAGTTCTCGCAGCACGCGGTGCTGCGAGATTTTGATCTGGTGGCGAGAGAGGATCTGCTCGAAGTGGTCGAAGTGCTGGAGCAGGCCGCGCGTCACGCTGGCAAATCCGTGTTCCGCCACCATCAGGCGCATGGCGTAGTGCATGGGGTTCACGGCGAACATGGCGCTGTCGCCGACATCCGGCTGGATGAGGATGATGTCCACGTCTGGGTATTTGACCCGCAGGTTCTTGACGTGATAGCGCACCGTGTTGTGAAGCAGTGTACGTACAGTCTGGTTGATGATGGCTTGTAGCCCGTGGCGGCGGATGTAGTGCTGGTTGGGGTGGGATCGGTTGGAATTGAGCGGGACCATGGGGTTGATACAGACGACCAGTTTTGCCCCGGCTTCGATAGCCAGATCGAGGCTGGCCGCTCCGTGCAGTCCTCCATCTACATAGTCGCGATCGCCGATCTGTACGGGGCGGTAGAGGACGGGAACGGCGCTGCTGGCCGCTACGGCCAGGCTGATCGGTACATCAGGGGTGAGATGGCTGCCAAAGATCGCCCGCTCGCCTGTGTCCAACTCGGTGGCGACGATATATAACTCCTTGGCCAATGCGTCGAACTGGTTGGCGCGCCCGGTGCTGTTGAGCGTTTCATGCACATAGCGTTCCAGGGCGCGACCATCATAGAGACCGCTCGGCAGTAAGGCAGACAGTTCCCACAGGATATCCGAAACGGCCAGTTCCCGCCAACGTGTCACGGCATTCAGCCCTGTTCGCCACAGCAAGCGGGGGATGCCGCAGACCTGGCGGGCCATATCTTCGACGTTGATGGACAGCACATCACCCACGCTCATGGCGCGCAGTTCGGGGTGGCGGTTGTCTACTGCCTGCATGATGGCGTGCGGCGTATAGCCATTGGCCATGTACGCGCCGACCAATGCCCC
This sequence comes from uncultured Litorilinea sp., assembly GCA_964649925.1. Lineage (GTDB taxonomy): Bacteria > Chloroflexota > Anaerolineae > Caldilineales > Caldilineaceae > QEUY01. The sequence goes on along the minus strand of CAZYQJ010000280.1, from coordinate 565 downwards.
GGCGCTTGTCCCCACATACACATCGAAATCGTTGATGCGACGGTTGACCAACAGGTCGTCAATGGCGCGCAGCGCGCCGATCTCGTAGACTGCACCGGTAATGCCGCCACCTGCAAGGACGAGGGCTATCTTGCTCATGCGAGTTCACAACCATTCTGTTATCAGGCGAGATAAGGACGATCTTGTCCGGCGCGTTGAGTGCTGCGCCCGCGACGAGAGGGTTCATCTGCATCTCGGCTACTCGGCCTCATGGCTGCCATTGGATGGGGAGTGGGGCTGGCCCTCGTCCATCACTTCTTCCAGCCGTGCGTTCAACTCATCGAGGCGCGCTTGTAGCTGGCGGACATCACGCTGGGTCGGCAGGTTGAGCAGGTGTAGCACATCGTCAATGCGGTTATCCACACGCAACAAGGTCTGCAATGCCTCAATCATCTGGCGTCCCTGTTCGAGGGCAGCGCCCGCCTGCTCTTCCAACCCTGCGTCGCGACTGGGCGGCCATGCAGGCAGCGAACGGCGCACATGTTCCAACGTGCCGCCCCCCGTCCGGATCAGTCCAGTGAGCAGC
>CAZYQJ010000279.1:0-6962 GCA_964649925.1 uncultured Litorilinea sp. | reverse complement strand
GGCAGACTGGCAGCGGTGGGGCACGGTGCCGGTGCGTACTGTTGAACTGGCGAGCAGCCTGGATCTGAAGCACAACTACATCGACCCACATGCCCCTGACCAACGGGTGGACGTGACGGTGGCGGTCCACCCGTTGCTGGTAGAACAGATCCGCCGTGCACCGTAGCCCGCGATGGGGCGGCTGCGGCTGCGAGAGATCCCCGATTGCTGTGTGAAACAACTCAGAAAGCGAGATTTGACATGAAACAGCGGCTTCTTGTGCTCATGGTTGTGATCGTTCTGTCGGCGCTGCTGTCCGCAGGTTGTACCGTTGCCAGCGCCAGCGTCTATGTCCTTCGTGGCACCATGCAGCGCGCGGGGGGAACCTGGAGCAGGCGCTTCTGGAATATAACCAGGCCATCACCCTCGACCCTACGTTGTCCATTGCCTATTTGGAGCGTGGTACCGTCTACGAGCAGTTGGGCGATTATGAACGAGCGTTCCAAGACTATGATCAGGCCATTGCACTCGATCCAACTGCTGTGTACGCCTATTTAGCGCGGGGCTGGATATACGACCAGTCGGGTGACTATCTGCAGGCAATTGCGGACTATGATCAGGCCATTGCCCTTGAGCCCAACCTCTCGACTGCCTATTTTCTGCGCGGCCACAGTTATAGTTTTCTGGGAGAGCTAGAACAGGCGATTGCGGACTTTGACAAGGCGCTTGCGCTAAACCCCAATGAGGTAGAAGCCTATTTTTATCGGGCGATGACCTATGCCGGTCTAGGTGACTATGATCAGGCAATCCAAGACCTGGAAACCTATCTGGAGCTTTTTCCCGAGACACCGGACCGAGCCGGGGTCGAAGGCGCGCTCTTCGAGTTCAAGCGCCTTCGCAATCTCGATCCCGCTGAACAGCCAAGTCTGGACGAGATCATCGCCGACTATGATGTGCATATCGAAGCAAACCCTGATGATCCGGCTGGCTACTTTAGGCGCGGCATGGCGTACATAGAACTAGCTGATTACGAACAGGCGATTGCGGACTTTGACAAGGCGATCGCGCTGCGCCCACTAGAGGCGGATGCCTATTACGTGCGCGGCAGCGTTCATTTCTTTCTGGAGCACTATGATCTGGCAGTTCAGGACTTTGAGACCTACCTTGAACTTGCACCCAATTCGCCAGAGCGTGAAGAGATTGAGGCCTTCATTGAGGAATATCGAGCGCAACCCTAGGCGTGCGTCAGCGTTGGGCATCCCGTAACAGATCCTGATCAAACTATTGACTTTATCCTGTATAATGAGTTGCCCCAAGCAGGCTCGCACGCGATTCCATAACGATGCATAACGATATATTGGGTGGCTTGCGCGAGGATTCGGAGCAAACCGGCAGAATCTGAGCGCAGTGGTTCCGGACCTGTCAGGGAGGGAGAAGATGCCCCCGCTCTCCACACTCTATCTTGATCTGCTCAAGCGCAGCCTGCTGGACATGCACGATGACCAGGGGATGCAGATGGCCCCGCAGTCGCGGGCGTTGCCCACGCCCCGTCATCGTTGTCTGGATCGGGTGCAAGCTTGCCTGGAGGCGTGTCTGGCGGCTGGCATCGTTGGCGATTTGGTCGCCTGTGGTGCAGGGTGCAGCCGCGCAGCCATTTTGATGCGCGGCGTGCTGGCAGCCTATGGCGTCAGCGATCGAAGTGTGTTGGTGGCGGACACCTTTGCCGATCTGCCGACCCCCGGTACAAGTGACCAACCGCCTAACGCCTACGACCTGTCCCGGCGTCTGGCGGGCAATCTGGGTACGGTCATGCGCCACTTTGCCGTCTATGGTCTGCTCGACGGTCAGGTGCGCTTCTCGCCCGGCTGGTTTGCCGACACGCTGCCACGCGCTTCCCTGACTCAAGTGGCTACGCTGTGTCTGGACGGCCGCCTGAGTTACCAGGACACGCTAGATGCGCTGGAAACGCTCTATCCCAGAGTCACCCCTGGCGGCTATGTATTTGTCAATGCGTGGAACGTGGAGCCGAGGTGGAGTGAACGGTGGGCGGTGATGCACTATCGCCAATCCCATGCCATCACCGATGAAATGACCATCATTGATGCCTACTGCGTCACCTGGCGCAAGCGTGAAGGCGCGTCTGTATAGTCCATGATTGCCCTGCAGGAAAAACGATGACTACGCCCGGCTCGGTTGCAGATTACTACACCCGCAATAGCCGCCTCTTTGCCCTGCTCATGCGCCCGTTTGCTGCGCTGCGACGGCGGGCGATTGCCCGCCTGGCACTGCAGCCGGGGGAGGTCGTGCTCGAACTGGGCTGCGGCACCGGCACGAGCTTTGCCGCATTGTTGTCCGCCATCGGGGCACAAAGCCATCTGATCGGCGTCGATGCCAGTGCCGCTATGCTGGCAGTGGCCCAGACACAGGCGGTGCGCCACCGCTGGTCCAATCTCAGCTTGCTGTGGGCTGATGCCGCACAAGCGGTCTTGGCGGCGCGTTCAGTAGATCGGGTCTTGTGCTTCTATGCCAATGACATTATGACCTCGCCCGAAGCCGTCGCCCAGGCGGTGCGGAGTTTGCGTCCTGGCGGGCGTTTTGTAGCGGCTGGGGTAAAGCTGGCGCAGGGGCCGGGAGCGCCGCTCGTCGACGCTCTCACGCGCAGCTATGCCCATAGCGGCTGTGCGCGGCCGAACGCCTGCTGTTGCTGCTCAAGTGACTGTTCGCGGCGGCGAAACTCGGCCAGCGTCTGATCCAGCACTTGAGCCTGCGCCTCTTGCAGTTGCGCTGTGTGCAGCAGGACCGCCAGCGGGTCGGACAGCGTTTCCAGCATGGCCTGATCCTCGGCGGTATAGCCCGGCCCGTCGGGTTTCGCGCCCATCAGGAGCGCCCCGGTCTGCTCCGGCCCCACATGCAGCGGCGCCAACAGCACTATCTCGGGCAGGTCAGTCAGCGCGCCGGGCGCAAGCAGGCGCACGTCGGCTGTTACGCGTGACCAGGTAGAGCCCCAGCCAGAGCGTGACCAGCAGCGCAACCAGATTCACCAGGGTGGTGATCACGGATAGGGTCATGACAAGCTCCTCTAGGGGACGAACCAGCCAGGACGCTCACGAACAACTTGGGAATGCAAGTTGAGCGCCGCTGTTGAGGACAGTCGACAATGAAGGGCTTGATAGTTGAACGACCGTATTCCGTTTTTTCCGATATTCTGTTGTGGCTGGACGCTTTGCACGGTGGGGTGAAAGATGAAGTAGTGTATATGAAGTGGGATGCCGATCTCCCGCGGTGAAAGCAGCCACAGCGTATGCGCCATGCAGATCTTGCGATAGCGCGTCTGGATGCATGCTGTCGGAGCGCATGACTATGGCCGGGCCGACCATATCCTGAACGACATCGCCATCGTGACGATCCGCATGGCACACGGCGCGATGGTTGGTAGGGGATGGAGGGTGAGGGCTTCCTACTCCCTACCGAAACAACTCTGGCTGGGTGTGGGCAAAGTACTGCCAGGCGATTTCCATCTCGCGCAGGAAGGGCATACAACAGGGTTGGTTGTTGTGGTTAAAGCTTTCGATGGTGCAGCCCCCGGCGCACACAAAGCGCACTTTGCAGCGGCGGCACGCGTCGAGCGCCAGCACGTTTCGGCGCGTCCAGCGTGCAAACGCTTCTTCATCAAGCTGCCATACAGGATCATACGTGCCGATGCGCAGCGTCCGGTCGCCCACCGCTTCCAGGCAGACATGGACATCGCCGTGCGGGTCGAAGATATACATCCCCATCACCGCTTCACAGCGGTAGAGGACGGGGTATTTCGGGTTCTGGCGCAGCATGCGCTCCACATAGTCAAAGCCGCGGAAATGGCGGATGTCAAAGACCTTGCGGATCTCAGGCGCGCGCTCAATCACCGCCAGCAGCGCTGCCAACAGATCGGCCTCATCCTGTGGGGAGTCGGCGGTTCTCAGCGGGCCGTGGTCGGTGACCGGCGAGACATAGGCATAGAAGTTCTCGCGCTGCAGCCATCCCTGCCGCTGCACAAAATCGGCCAGCGCGGGCAGATAGGCGACGTTGCTCATGTCGAGGTTGACGCGTAAGGTCATCGGCCATCCGGCGGCCAGCGCATCATCCAGCCCGCGGCAGATCAGGTCAAACGATGGCGCGCCGCTGCGGAAGCGGCGTCGCTGGTCATGCACGGCGGCAGGGCCGTCGAGCGTGACCTGGATGTTGCGGCAGTGCGGCGTGACGCGGTGTTGCTCGACAAAGCGCGCCAACTCCGTGCCGTTGGTGGTGATGCTGTAGGGCCAGCCGCGCCCCTCCAGCGCTTCGATCAGGTAGTCGACCACGGCGCGATTGGCCTTGTTCGGCAAGAGCGGTTCGCCCCCGGTGATGGAGATCTTGGGGAGCGTGGCGCGGCCCTGGCTGTGGACCTGAGCGCTCGCTTCGGCGGCTGCGATGGCCTCCAGGCCCAAATCTACCTGGCGCGGGGTCAGGAAGCTGCACGAATCGGCATGTGCCGCTTGAAAACAATACGGACACGCCAGGTTGCAATAGAGCGATGTGATAAACCCATAGTGGCCGCCCTGCAGCCCTGCGGCCAGATAGTCCCGATCCCCGTAGAGTCGGGCGGCCTCGGCGAAGAGCGCTTCTTCCTCCGCTGCGCCCGGCCATAGAAACCCGCGTTCCAGCAGATATTGGCGCATGTCACTGGGCAGCCGCGCCTCGTTGACCTGGCCGGTCCGTTCGCCGTCGATTAGCGCATCATAGACCGCACCGTTGATAAAACAGGCCGCGCCAAAGAGCAGATTGCTCACTAGATAGGCCGGTCGCCCTGGATCGGCTTCAACCCGGACCAGATGATTGTAGGTGCTGGGAAACAACATGGTAGACCCTCACAGTCTCCAAACAGAGCCGTTTCGTGGGAAGGGTACAGGCGCATCGATTCCAAGTCGCTCTTGAGCGTCGGCACGTCTAGGCCTGCAAGCGACTTAGGTGAGTCGGATACAACACCAACTTACACAGCAGCCTTCAAAGCAGCAGCTAATGGTCAGTTGATCCGGATTTCGCAACATCTCTGTGATGCGGTCGGCGATGCCTGCGGTGATCTCACGGAATGCGGGGTCTTCTTTGACCTTCACTGCGTCGAGAAAACGTTCGTCGAACCGGATTTCTTCCATCTGGGGAAGTTTGCGCTGACTTGCCATAGGAGAGAACTCCTTTCCTGGCAATACAAGGCAACCTGAGACCCTTCCCACGACGAACATCACGTACAGCAGAACGGCGCATAAAGAGCGACAAGAGTGCAGCAAGAAAAGGGGACGCGAATAACCTGTTTGCAAGGTATCCGTTGTTGGTGAGATCGTGCGTTGCGAAGCTGTAATGAGGGCAGCAGTGCGGGATATACCAAGTGTAGTTTATTTCAGGCGGCGCTATAAGGACACAATGTCCAGCGTATTCAGGGACATTGTGTCCTTGCTAGTGTGCGCGTTATGTGGGGACGGGAAGATCGCCACGCCAGGCAGGAGGCGCATGGCCCTATGGCGACGGGATCGTTTAGCCCGCTGCCCGCCTTTGTCACCGACGCGTCACTGATGCGGCGCATGGTTGCAGTGCCTGAAGGGGAGTCGGGGATCGGGGTGCAGGCGGGCAGCGAGATCGGCTTCTGCTCTGGCGGCTGACTACTCCCTCCCAATCGTGAGTTGGCTAGTGCTGCCGGTGATGCGGATCTCATAGCGGGGAGATGCGGGGTCACCCTGGCTTTGCCAGCGCAACCCGCCGCCGATCGCACCCCAGTGATGGTCGTCCAGCCGCAGGCGGCTGGCGCTGCCGCCCATGTCAAGGCGCACCGCCACCCCCACAGGCCGGTAGAAGGCCAGGTCGCTGGCGCTGCCAGAAAGCTGGATGTAGGCGACCTCGTCGGGTGCGGGGAGGTGAATCCGGGCAGTGCTGGTGCTGCTCAGGTCGAGCGAGACCAGGCGCAGCCCGCGCAGGTCGGCGTGGAGCGAGGAGACGCCGCCGCGAAATTCCAACTCCCAGGGGATAGCCGAATTGAGTGAGATATCGGCCACCGGCTCACGCCGCGCATAGCTCAGCCAGCCCACAAGCGGGATCGCGCGGTATTGGACGGTAATAACCCCCTCCTGTACCCGCACGCTGGGCAGTTGGCGCGCAAAGTGGCCGCGGTAGAGTAGGCTGCCCAAGGCAGGATCGCCGCGCAGCGTCAGGTTGGAGGCGCCAGCGCTAAAGGTCAGGCGCCCGCAGCGCGCTGCACCCAACGGTGCAGAGAACTCGGCAGATGGGCTTTCTGCCTTGGGGTCAAGGTCCGAAGGAAGACCGGAGGTAGTCATAGAAATTGTCCCTTTCTGGAGCGATAATAGGCCGCCGTGCTATGTGCCCAAAGGATCGCACAACTCTGCCGCGCGCGCATCCCCCGCCGCGGGTGATTGCGCGGGTGAACCGTCAGCGCAGGTCTAGGCGGCGCGCCACCTCGCGCGCTTCCTCGCGGCTGTTGACGTCGAGTTTGCGAAAGATGCTTTTGACGTGAGACTTGACCGTGTTGAGCGAGACCACCAATTCGCGCGCGATCTCGGGGTTGGTCTGTCCGGCCTGGATCAGCCGCAGCACGCGGCGCTCCTGTGTGCTGAGCGGCTCGACCAGCAGCAGCGCATCGGGGGGTAATGTGGGCGCGTCCGGCTGTGGTGCGGCCTCTTGCGCCAGGTCCATGAGGAGGGTGCGCACGTCGTCCGCCAGCGGGCCGCGCTTCAGGTCGGCAAAGACGCTGCGCAGCAGCGGGGTGATCGCTTCACCTAGGTCGAGAAAGAGCCGCCGGTAGCCGCCGGGGTGGGCTGCGGCCAGGGTGCGGTGCAGCGTCTGGCGCGCGGGGTCGGGGTCGCCTGCTGCCTCCTGGGCGATTGCCAGCAGCGCCGATGTTGCCAGCACGCCCGCGGTCTGCCCGTGCGCCTCGGCCTCCGCCCGCCACGGTTCCAATAGGT
>CAZYQJ010000278.1:0-6966 GCA_964649925.1 uncultured Litorilinea sp. | reverse complement strand
ACCGCCGGGCGTACAAACCGCTGGTAGACGCCCAACAGGGCGCTGCCCAGGAGTAAGGTTCCGATGAGTCGCCGTCTGTTGCACACCCTCGCCGCGACACTTTGCATGGCTGTCGTCAGCCTGTTCGTCGTGCAGCCCGCCCAGGCCCAGGATCAGCCCTTTGACCTGGCCGCGGCGCTGGCTGCCGCCGAACCGGGCGCGACCCTGCATGTGCCCGCCGGTGTCTATCCCGGTCCGCTGAGCCTGGACAAACCCGTCACCCTGATCGGTGAAGCGGGCGCGATCGTCGAAGGCACAGGGCAGGGCGATGTGATCAGCGTGATTTCCCCCGATGTCACGCTGCGCGGGCTGGTGGTGCGCAACAGCGGTGACTCGTTGGACCGCGAAAACTCCGGCATCCTCGGCCTGGCCCCACGGCTGACCGTCGAGGATGTGCGCGTGGAGAACGCGCTCTTTGGCATCTATCTCAAGAACGCGCCGCACAGCGTCATCCGCAACAACACCGTCCTCGCCAAAGACCTCTCCATCGCGCGCCGCGGGGATGGCATCCGCGTCTGGTATAGCGACCATACGCTGGTCGAGGGCAACCATGTGGTCGGCAGCCGCGACGTCGTCATCTGGTTCTCGAACCACTGCGTCGCGCGCCACAACCGCGTCGAAAATGGACGCTACGGGCTGCACTTTATGTTTGCCAATGACCAGGTGGTGGAGCAGAATACGTTGATCGGCAACTCGGTCGGCATCTACCTGATGTATGGCCGAGACCTCGAACTGCGCCACAACTGGATCGAGAACAACCACGGGCCAAGCGGCTATGGCATCGGCCTGAAGGATATGGACGACGTGGTGGTCGAGGAGAATCAGGTCGTCGCCAACCGCGTGGGCGTCTATGTAGACAACTCCCCGCGCGAGGCCGACGCTACCGTACGCTTTGAACGCAACCTGTTTGCCTATAACGAAATCGGCGTGACCATGCTGCCGCTGGTCCAACGCAACACCTTTACCGCCAACACCTTTCAGGACAACGCCGAGCAGATCGCAGTCTCCGGCGGTGGCGATGTGATGCGAAACGCCTGGGCTGAAGACAACCGGGGCAACTATTGGAGCGACTACGCCGGGTTTGACGCCGATGGCGACCAGATTGGCGACCTGCCCTATACCGCTTCGAGCTTTTACGAATCGCTGTTGGGCCACTACCCGGAACTGCGGCTCTTTCAATACAGCCCGGCAGTGCAGGCCCTGGACCTGGCGGCGCGCGCCTTTCCGCTCTTTCAGCCTCGTCCCAAGATGGCGGATCCATACCCGCTGACCGTCCCGCCTGTTATCGCCTGGCCGCGGCCCGACAACACAGGCGATGCCTCGACCGGGTGGATCGCCGCGGGGCTGGTCATGGTGGGGCTGGCCGTGGTAGTCAGCGGCGTCGCCCCCTGGAGAATGAACCGATGATCCACGTTGACGATTTGACGAAGACGTTTGGCCGCTTTACGGCTGTGCAGAACCTGAGCTTTGAGGTCGCCCCGCATCAGGCGTTGGCCCTGTGGGGCCCCAACGGCGCAGGCAAGACGACGGTGATCAAGTGCATGTTGGGGCTGCTGCGCTATCAAGGCCGCATCGCCATCGACGGCACAGACCTGAAGCGCGGCGGTCGCGCTGCGCGCCGCCTGCTCGGTTATGTGCCCCAGGAATTGGCCTTTTATGACGACCTGAGCGTGCGTGAAACGGCCCACTTCTTCGCCCGCCTGCGCCGCGCCGATGGGGGCCGCGTCCCTGCCGCGCTTGAACAGGTGGACCTGCTGGCCCACGCCGCCAAACCCGTGCGCGCCCTGTCGGGCGGGATGAAGCAGCGGTTGGCGCTTGCCCTGGCCCTGCTCGACGACCCGCCCATCCTCATCCTGGATGAGCCGACGTCCAACCTGGATACCGCCAGCCGCGGCCATTTCCTCAAGCTGTTGAGCGAGGTCAAGGCCGCAGGCAAGACGATTGTCTTTACCAGCCACCGGCTGGACGAGGTTGAAGCCCTGGCCGACCAGGTACTGGTCATGCAGCAGGGCCGCGCCCAGTTCATCATCCCGGCCTCCGACCTGGCAAAACGGCTCAACCTGACGACCCAGGTCAAGCTGCACGTCGCGGCGGACGCGATGGAACGCGCCCTGGCCGCGCTGCACGCCGGGGGCTTTGAGGCGCGGCGCAACGGGGTGGGCGTGTTGGTACAAGTGCCGCCCGATGCCAAGGCCGCGCCCATCCACACCCTGAGCAGCGCCGACATTCATGTAATGGACTTTGAAACGGAGTAAGCCATGTCCCTGCACACGATCTGGACGCTGGCCCAAAAAGAACTGCGCGATGCCCTGCGCAACCGCTGGTTCCTGCTCTATACCGTCGCCTTTCTGGGGCTGGCGTTGGGGCTGTCGGCGCTGTCACGCGCGGGCGCGGGCATGACCGGTATGGCCGGTTTTGGACGCACCGCGGCCAGCCTGGTCAACCTGGTGCTGCTCATGGTCCCGCTCATGGCGCTGACCGTGGGCGCGCAAAGCCTGGCCGGGGAAGACGAACGCCGCACCCTCTCCTATCTGCTGGCCCAACCCCTCAGCCGCGCCGAACTCTTTGTCGGCAAATACCTGGGGCTGGCGTTGAGCCTGCTGGCAACGCTGGCGATTGGCTTTGGTCTGGCCGCCGCTGTCCTCGGCACACAGGATGCAGGCGACCCGATGGGCTATCTTGCCCTGGTTGGGCTGGCGTTTTTGCTCGCCCTGGTCATGCTCAGCACTGGCTTTCTCATCTCGGCCTGGAGCCGTCGCGCCGGGGTCGCTGTGGGCATCGGCCTCTTTCTGTGGCTGATCTTTGTCTTTCTGGGCGACCTAGGCATGATGGGTACAGCCATTGTGCTGCGCCTGCCCGTGGATGGGCTGCTCTGGTTCAGCCTCTCCAACCCGCTCCAGGTCTTTAAGCTTGCCGCCATCTCCAACCTGCAGGCCAACCTGGAGATGCTCGGCCCGGCGGGCATCTACGCCGCCCAGACCTACGGCGAGACACTCTCCTACCTGCTGGCCGCACTGTTAGGGCTGTGGGTACTGGCCCCGGCAGCCCTGGCCTATGCGCGCTTTGCAACGCGCAGCGACCTATAACGTAGTGGAACATGGCCCGTGGATCATATCGCCAGTTGTAAGCGGCCTACCTGCATTGTGATGCGGAGTCTATCAGAGTAAAACAGGGGTTATCACAGGAGACACGTTGATGAAACTAATGCGCCTGATCTTACTGCTGGTGTTGGGGCTGCTGGCCGGGTGCGCCCAGGGGAGCGCCGAGGCCGCGCCGCCGGAGATTCGCTATGGCGAAGACGTTTGCGCTCACTGCAACATGATCATCAGCGACCCACGCTTTGCCGCGGCCTATGCGCGCGAGATTGCACCGGGCCGCTATGAAAGCCTGGCCTTTGACGATATCGGCGACATGATTGCGATGGCGGATGCCGACCCGGATCAGACCATCGTCGCCTGGTATGTGCATGACTACACCAGCGAAGAATGGATCGACGCCACGACCGCCCATTTTGTCGTCAGCGACCAACTGATTACGCCGATGGGCTTTGGCATCGCTGCCCATGCCACCGAGGAAGCCGCCGCCGCCCATGCCGTCGAACTGCAGGGCGACCTACTGACCTGGCAAGAACTGCAGGGGCAGGAGATGGAGATGGCCCACGGCATGCACTGACTGAATATCACCGGATACACCGTTTGCAGTACCTGTTGAAGGATTGTCCATCTACTATCTACTAGTTCGTAACGAGGAGCAGATCATGGTTCGTACGTCCGTTTTCCGCCTCTTGCCGCTGTTGATCCTGGCTGTGGCCCTGGTACTAGGTGGCTGTGGCGGCAGAAATAACGAGGAGGAACCCGCGCCCGCTGCCCAACAGGAGGAGGCGCAGCAGGCCGAAGAAGACACCGGAGAGGTTGCAGCAGGTGACCCTGAAGCGGGCAAAGCACTCTTTGCAACCACCTGCGCCGCTTGTCATGGGACTGCCGGTGAAGGCGTTCCCGGTCTGGGCAAGGATATGACCACCAGCGAGTTCATCGCGGATCAATCCGACGCCGAACTGCTGGCATTCATCAAGACAGGCCGCGCCCCCACCGACCCGCTCAACACCACCGGCGTGCTGATGCCCCCCAAGGGAGGCAACCCGGCCCTGACCGACGAGCAACTCATGGACATCATCGCCTATATCCGCGAGATTCATGTAGACTAGGCGATCACCGGCAATGATTGATACAGGCCAACTCAACATCCACAGCTACAAAAACCTGCACACGCAGGCCATCCAGACCGTCCCCCTGTACACGGTGGATGAACTGCGCGCCGACCTGGTGGTCATGCCGCCAGGGGCACGCGTGAATGTCCACACGCACGCCCGCCAACACGAACTCTTTGACGTGGTGGAAGGCGAAGGCACGTTCCAGGTCGGTGAACGCAGCTTTGTGGGTGGCCCTGGCAAGTGCGTCCTGGTGACGGCAGGGCTGTCCCACAGCCTGTACAACCACAGCGACCAGCCGTGGATCCTGCGTGTCACCTATCAGGAACAGCTAAAACCCTGGGACGTAGGGCGGCTCATTGGCCGCAGCCTGCGCCGCAAGTTCAATATCCAGTTTTAGTTCCGTTTAGTCGTCCGTTTACACATTGTACGTTTGTAAAGGAGAAACACTTTCACATGTCCAACAACACCGATACGCTTCCGGTCATTGACGTCCGCACCGTAGTCCCGCGTGACCGGCATCCAATGATCTTCAACACCTTCGACAATCTGGCGAGCAACGAGGCTTTCATCCTGGTCAACGACCACGACCCGAAACCGCTGCACTACCAGTTTCAGTTCGAACGTCAAGATGCGTTCACATGGGACTATCTGGAGGCCGGGCCGGACGTATGGCGTGTACGCATCGGCAAGAAGTAACGCAGTAGGGATACACAGCAAAGCAACGCGTAAGGAGCATGGAACACCGTGAGTAAAGAGTTAGCCTATAAGTTCATCGCACAAGCAGCAGGCGAGTTAGCCACCATCCCGGTGGACAGCATCGTCAGCCGCACACTCTACAACGACCCGGTGGTCAAAGTCATTCTCTTTGGCTTTGCGCCCGGTCAGGAACTCTCTGAACACACGTCGGCGCGGCGCGCCATGCTCCACTTCCTCGACGGGCGCGCCCAGGTCGTGCTGGGCGACGAGACCTTTGAGGCCAAGGCAGGGACGTTTGTCTACATGTCGCCTCATCTGACGCATAGCGTCACCGCCTATGAAGAAACGCGCATGCTACTGATCCAGGTAGAGGATGCGCGCTGACCGTCTTCCCCTATTAGCACTGGCCCTGGGGCTGCTGCTGGCAGCCCTATGGGCCGGGTTGATCCGTCTAGGGTGGCCGTGGCCGCCGCTGCTGGCTCCCCTGCCCATGGCGCACGGGCCACTGATGGTAGGCGGCTTTCTGGGCACGCTGATCGGGCTGGAGCGCGCCGTTGCCCTTGGCCGACGTTGGGGTTATGGCGCGCCCATCCTGGCCGGTGTCGGCGCGATCCTCACCGCGCTGGGTATCACCCCCTGGGGGCCGCTTCTCATCACCCTGGGCAGTCTGACCCTCGTCGCCACCACCGGCGTTGTCGTCCGCATCCATCCGGCGATCCATACGGTCGTCCTGACGCTGGCCGCAGCCACCTGGGCTGTGGGCAATGTACTCTGGCTGCTGGGTCAGACGATCCCGCAAGTGGTCGTCTGGTGGGCCGGTTTCCTGGTGCTGACCATCGCAGGCGAACGGCTGGAACTCAGCCGCTTTTTGCGCCCGCCCGCCTGGGTTAAGTGGAGCTTTGTCGCGGTCGCCGGGGTCATGGGGCTGGGCATGGGGCTGGCCGCCGTGACCTATCCCCTGGGGATGCGCGTCACCGGGCTGGGCTGGCTGTTGATGGCGATCTGGCTGCTGCGTGTGGATATCGCGCGGCGGCGTGTGCGCGCTGGGGGCCAGGCGCGCTTTATGGCCCTGGCACTGCTGGCGGGCTATGTCTGGCTGGCGCTGTCGGGCATCATGGCGATCCTGTACGGCGGCATCATGGCCGGGCCGCGCTATGACGCCCTGCTGCATACGCTCTTTGTGGGCTTTGTCCTCTCGATGATCTTTGCCCATGCCCTGATCATCTTCCCCGTTGTCCTCAGTGCGTCACTGCCCTATCACCCGCGTTTCTACGCCCACCTCACCCTGCTGCACGCCACCTTGATCCTGCGCGTGGCGGGCGACCTGCTGCCCTGGTGGCCGGGCCGATTATGGGGAGGGCTGCTCAATGTGATAACCTTATTGCTGTTTCTGGCCAATACCGTTACCGCCTTGCGCCGTCGTCCCGACCTCCCCAGCCATCCATAGAGTTCGCCTATGCCGCCGATAACCCGTGTCTTTGTGAAGGCCGCGCTGGTCTATTTTGTGGTTGCCCTGATTACTGGCTTTTTGCTTGTCGCGCCCGCGTGGCTGCGGATGCCCGCCTGGATCGGCACGCTCAACCCGGTTTACTTTCACCTCTTTATGGTCGGCTGGGTCACCCAGTTGATCGTAGGCGTGGCCTATTGGATGTTCCCCAAATTCTCGCGCGAGCAGCCGCGCGGGTCCGATACGCTGGCATGGAGCACCTTTGGCCTGATCAACGTGGGGCTGGTGCTGCGCATCATCGCGGAACCGGCCAACGTCGTCGCGCCAGGCGGGCTGTGGGGCTATCTGCTGGCTGCGTCCGCGCTCCTGCAATGGCTGGGCGGGCTGGCCTTTGTCGCCAACACCTGGCCGCGCGTCAAGGAGAAGTGAACGCGCCATGCCTCGCCTGACCGTCTGGTTTATCCGCGCCGCCCTGATCCACTTCCTGATCGGCTTTACCCTGGGCATGATCCTGCTTTGGCACAAGGGCCTGCCGCTGTGGCCGCAGGTCTGGCTGCTGCTGCCCGCACACATC
>CAZYQJ010000277.1:0-6990 GCA_964649925.1 uncultured Litorilinea sp. | reverse complement strand
TTGGGGCGAGCCGTCTTTACGATCCCCTATCCGTGGGTGGAGGAAGAGACGCATGCGGTGCGGCTGATCACCTCGCTGGGCGTCACCTTTGACGGGGAGATCGCCGCCGCGGTCGAATCCCCCGCGCCCAACGCTGATCTCTTCTGGCGTTTCGGCTTGGTGGGTCTCTATGTGGGCATCGTGCCGGTGGCGTTGGGGCTGCTCTGGTATCCCTTCATGCGCCGCCTCAACGCCCAGGCCATGAACTTCATCCTGGCCCTGACGATTGGCCTGCTGCTCTACCTGGCCGTTGGCACCTGGCTGGATGCGCTGGAATTCGCCGCCGCCCTGCCAGCCTTCTGGCAGGGTGTCCCGATGGTGATCCTGATCGCGCTGGTCGCGCTGGGCATCCTGCTCGTGATCGGAGCGCGGCGCAGGGGGGTAGATCGCACGCCGCTACAGATCGCCTATCTGATCGCCCTCGGCATCGGGCTGCACAACCTGGGCGAAGGGCTGGCCATCGGCGCGGCCTTTGCGCTGGGCGAGGCCGCGCTTGGCACGTTCTTGGTGTTGGGCTTCACGCTGCACAACATCACCGAAGGCGTGGGCATCGCCGCGCCTGTCGTGCGCCACCCGCCGCGCTGGGTGCATTTTGTGCTGCTGGCACTGCTGGCGGGCGCGCCTGCCATTATCGGCACCTGGATCGGCGGTTTCGCCTTTAACCCTGTGCTGGCGACCCTCTTCCTGGCCGTAGGCATCGGGGCCATCGTGCAGGTGATCTGGGAAGTCGGCAAGTTGATCGCGCGCGACAGTGCCCGGTTGGGCCAGCCCGCGCTCAGTTGGGTCACGCTCAGCGGCGTGGTGATGGGCGCAGCCATCATGTACTTCACTGCCTTCATGGTCAAGTTCTAGCCGTCTATGACCGAAATAGTGCGCGCGCTTTTCCTGTTCATCCTGGCCGGTCTGGCCGAGATCGGCGGCGGCTGGCTTGTCTGGCAATGGCTACGCGAAGGGCGTGGCTTCATCCTGGGGCTGGTGGGCAGCGGCGTCTTGATCCTCTACGGGGTGATCCCAACCTGGCAGACTGAGCCTGCCTTTGGCCGCGTCTATGCCGCATATGGGGGAATCTTCATCGTCCTATCCATCCTCTGGGGCCGGGTCGTCGACGGCTGGCAGCCGGACCGCTATGACCTCGTCGGCGCAGCCATCGCCCTGGCCGGTGTCGCCATCATGCTGTGGGGGCGCGACTGGTTTGGATAACTCACGCCGACCAGGTGAACTCCGCCTGGATAAACGGCTTGATGCCCTCCGGCCCTGTCAGATGGATCCAAACCGGCCCGCCGCCCGGCTCGACACGGATCGTAAAGGTAAAGAACGGGCAGCATAGCCGCTCATTCGTCACAAACTGAGCAAGCTGCCGGATCGTCTCGGCCTCTGGCCGCAACCCAAAGGCGTAGCCGTCCGGCAGTTCCCTCACCTGTATGACCTCTTGCCCCAATCGTGCCGTGACCTCCGCATGCGCCCGCCGCTCTTCCGGGGTGAGGGCCAGCAGGTTACACGCAAAGACAGGCTGGCCCTGGCCCGAATCCCCTGCCGACGTGGAATAGATGGTATCCATGCTGAATCTCCCAAAGTACGCTATCTAGGATGCCGCGCTGGTGTTGACAAGGCGCGGCGCAACCGGCTATAATACATAAAGAGTTCTTTATATGTTATGGGGGGAACGTATGGACATCATCGCCGGTGACCGCCTAAGTCTCTGTACGGGAGATCACACTGACACCAGTCTAGCACATGCCGTCGCCAGCAATCTGTTGGATGAGGGAACTGCCGCCGCGGTGGCGGAACTCTTCAAAGCCCTCTCCGACCCGACGCGCATCCGGATTATCAGCCTGTTAGCCCATGCTGAAATGTGCGTTGGCGACCTCTGTCTCGCGTTGGAAATGAGCCAACCGGCCATCAGCTACCAACTGCGCATCCTGCGTTCGCTGCGTATCGTACGCGCACGCAAGGAAGGCAAGCACGTCTATTACACCCTGGATGACGCGCACATCCACCACCTTTACCTGGAAGGTGTGGACCACGTTATCCACACCTAACGAGGTTCAGCAGGTGCATTTTTGGCGACATTATATCAACAATTACTTATGTATTGATGGGTAATCAAGTCGTCGATTACCCCTTAAGGATCTGGCATGGACAAACTCAAACTTGATCTGCCACTCTTGCTGCCGGACATCGACGCACGCGATGAGTGCGTCCACCTGCTCACCGACCGCCTGGCCGGGGTGCGCGGGGTAGAACAGGCACACATCGTCCGCCACAACGGTGAGGCCCAACTCTGCCTGCACTTTGACCCCAACCTGCTGCCCCTGGCGCGGCTGCAACGGCTGGCGCAGGAAGCCGGGGCCGACGTCACCCAGCGCTACCGGCATGAGCAGGTGCCTTTTGCCGGGCTGGATGCCGCCGACGCAGCCGCCACGCTGGAAGATGCGCTGGCGCGCCTGCCGGGGATGCTGCATGCACGCGTCAGCTACGCCGCGGGCCTGATCTTTATGGCCTACGACGGCGAGCAATTGCCTTGGGAGACCATCGAACGCACGCTGCGCCGCTATGGGGCGCGTCCGGTCGGCCCGCGGCGCAGTCAGCGCCAAACCGCAGCCATTCCCGCCCCCGAACGGGCCGCACCGCCCGATCATGCCCACCAGGGACATGACCACGGCAGCGCGCCCGCCTTCCTCCCCCATTGGATGCAGGAACGCTGGACCCTGATCCTGGTCGCCCTGGCTGGCCTGTTCCTCATCGTCGGGTGGGCCGGGCATCACTTCTTTGGCATGCCCGAAGGTGTGGCGTGGGTCTTTTTCGGCCTGGCTTACCTCGCTGGCGGCTACGACGTCGCCACCCACGCCATCTCCGGCCTGCTGCGCGGCAAGTTCGACACCGATGTACTGATGTTGGCCGCTGCCGCCGGGGCCGCGATCTTAGGCGAATGGGCCGAAGGTGCGTTTCTGCTCTTCCTCTTTAGCCTGGGCCATGCAGGTGAACATTACGCCCTCGACCGGGCGCGCCATGCCGTCAACGCTCTAGGTGAGTTGATGCCCAAAACGGCCCGCGTGCGCCGTGACGGCGAGATCGTTGAAGCGCCGGTCGACACCGTGCAGGTCGGCGAGGTCGTGATCGCGCGTCCCGGCGACCGCATTCCAGTAGACGGTCAGGTGATGCAGGGCAGCAGCAGCGTGGATCAAAGCCCCATCACCGGAGAGAGCGTGCCTGTGGAGAAAACGCCGGGCGCTGGCGTCTATGCCGGGAGCGTCAACCTGGACGCGGCGCTGGAGGTAGAAGTGACCGCGCTGGCACACGACAACACCCTCAGCCGCGTCCTACACCTCGTACAGGAAGCGCAGAGCCAGCAAAGCCCCACCCAGCAGTTCACCCAACGCTTCACGCGCTGGTTTGTGCCCGCCGTGCTGGTCGCGGTACTCCTGGTGATGGTGCTGCCGCCGCTATTGGGGTGGATGGCATGGAAGGATAGCTTTTACCGCGCCATGCTGTTGCTGGTAGCTGCATCGCCCTGTGCGCTGGCCATTGGAACGCCAGCAGCAGTCCTGGCTGGCATTGCCCAGGCGGCGCGCAACGGCGTCTTGATCAAGGGCGGCGTGCATCTCGAAAGCTTAGGCCGGGTACAGGTCATGGCCTTTGACAAGACCGGCACCCTTACCGAGGGCCGCTTTGCTGTCACCGACGTGATGCCTGTCGCGGGTGTGAGCGAAAGCCTGTTGCTAGCAACCGCTGCCGCGGTGGAACAGCACGCCAGCCACCCGTTGGCGCAGGCCGTGGTGCAGGCGGCACAGGCGCGTGACCTTACCTTGCCTGACGCCAACGGGCTGGAAAACATCCCGGGCCAGGGTGTTCGCAGCGAGATAGACGGACAGCCGGTGCTGATCGGGTCGCTGCGCCTGTTTGAGAACGGCGACCATCCGCAGGATCCTGACGTGGCCGCCACCGTCACTCGCCTGGCGGACGCGGGCAAGTCGATCATGGTTGTGAGCCAGAATGGAAGCTATCTCGGCGTGTTGGGGCTGGCTGACCAGCCGCGGGCACATGTGCGCCAAACGCTGCAGCAGTTGCTCGACCTGGGCGTCAAAAAGCTGGTCATGCTCACCGGGGACAATAAGGACGTGACCCAACGCATTGCGGGTGAGTTAGGTGTCACCGATGTGCGCGCTGAGTTGCTGCCGGAAGACAAGTTGGATGCTATCCGCGCCCTGGAGTGCGAACATGGGGCTATCGCCATGACGGGCGATGGGGTGAACGATGCCCCGGCGCTTGCCAGCGCAACGGTCGGCATCGCCATGGGCGGAGCGGGTACAGCCGTCGCCCTGGAAACCGCCGACGTGGCATTGATGGCCGATGACCTGAGCCGCCTGCCCTTTGCCGTGGGACTGAGCCGCGCCAGCCGCGCCATCATCGTTCAGAACGTGGCGATATCACTCGGCATCATCGCGCTGCTGATCGTCACCTCCGTGCTGGGGTGGGTGCATTTGAGCGGGGCCGTGGTGCTGCACGAAGGCAGCACGGTGGTTGTGGTGCTCAATGCCCTGCGTCTGCTGGTCTACAAATCCAGGTGACGGCGCATATCCCTATGGCCGCGGCGTCACCTGGCTAGATAGCGGAAACAGATGGCTGTTCTTAGGGAGCAGCGTTGGCCCGTTCGACGCCCTGCCAGCGTCTGCTTGCGCCGCGGCGGGTATACGCCGGGGCAAAGTCGGCCAGGTATTCCCAGCCTTCCAGGGCAAGCCCTTCCTGGAGTTCAGGGGTCAGTTCAAACGTCAGGTTGCGCTGATCCGTACAAAGCACGACCTCCAGCACGTCCGGCTGCCCGTCATCCGTAACCCTCACGATGCACGGGCGATCTGTGCCTTCCGGCTTCCGAAAGAAGGTGGCAGAACAGCGGGCGCAGAAAGACAGGCTGGCATCGCAGAAACCTCGGTGCATGATGATCTTCATGAACTTCCCTCTTCTCGCAAGATAAAATCCGGTGTATTGCGCCCAGTCTAGAGGTAAAACACCGCGGCTGCACTAGTCATGTGGCTAGGGCGCGCCAGGCATAATAGCGGGTCGCGCCACCGCGACGAGCCGCAAACCGTGCGCGCAAGCCTCCTCAGCCCTTTGCGACTGTGCTATGATAGAACCAACCCACAGAACAACATTCACGCAAGAATCCACACGGATTCCCACGTCAAAGAGATAGAATCATGGCACAATCGTGGATAACGGACAGCGTTCGCCAGGCCGCGCGTACGCTGTTGGCGCAGATGACTCTGGAAGAGAAGGCCGCGATCACCATTGGGCGCGACTTCTGGACGACACAGCCCATCGAACGGCTGGGCATCCCCGCGATCTGGCTGGCCGATGGCCCACATGGCGTACGCAAAGCACCCGCCAGCGACCAAATCGGGCTGGGTGACAGTCTGCCCGCTACTTGCTTCCCTACGGCCTCAGCCCTGGCCTCCACCTGGAACACGGCATTGGTGGAAGAGATCGGCGCAGCGTTGGGGCAGGAGAGCCAGGCGCAGGGTGTCCAGGTCTTGCTGGGGCCGGGCGTCAACCTCAAACGGTCGCCGTTGGGTGGGCGCAACTTTGAGTACTTCTCCGAAGACCCAATCCTCAGCGGCGAGATGGCGGCGGCCCTGATCCGCGGCGTACAGTCGCAAGGCGTGGGGACAAGCCTCAAACACTACGCAGCCAACGAGCAGGAAACCAATCGCATGACGGTGAACTCTGAGGTGGACGAACGCACCTTGCGCGAACTCTACCTGCGCCCCTTTGAGATCGCCGTCGCCAAGGGCAAGCCGTGGACGCTCATGGCCGCCTACAACCGCGTCAACGGCGTCTTTGCCACCGAAAATCCCTATCTGTTGCACCAGGTGCTGAAGCAGGAGTGGGGATTCGAGGGCATCGTCATGTCCGACTGGGGCGCGGTGGTCGACCATCCCGCGGCGATCCAGGCCGGGCTGCATCTGCAGATGCCGGGCGTGCCCACCGCCGGAGAGATCGTGGCCGCGGTTCGGGACGGGCGGCTGGACGAGGCGCGGCTGGACGAAATCGTAGCCGAACTGCTGGCCGTGATCCTGACCGCAGACGCCAACCGCAAGCGGGATACGACCTTTGACGCCGATGCCCACCACCGCCTCGCCCGCCGCGCTGCAGGCGAAAGCATCACGCTGCTCAAGAACGAGGGCGAGTTGCTGCCCCTGACCCCATCCAACGCCGCGCGCCTGGCTGTGATCGGCGCATTCGCCAAGACCCCGCGCTATCAGGGCACAGGCAGTTCGCAGGTCGCCCCCACACGCACGGAAAACGCCTTTGACGAGTTGGTGCGGCTGGCGGGCGATGCGATGCAGATCACCTACGCTGCCGGGTATGACGGCGACCATGACACCACCCCTGCCCATCTGGACGAAGCCAGGGCCGCAGCGCAGCAATCCCAGGCGTCGGTCGTCTTTGTCGGGCTGCCCCCGGCCTATGAGTCCGAAGGTTGGGATAGGGATCACATCGACCTGCCCCCGGCGCACAACGCGCTGGTCGATGCCGTGGTGAGTGTGCAGCCCAATACCGTGGTCGTGCTGGTCAACGGCAGCGCGGTCACCATGCCCTGGGCGGATCGCGTTCCTGCCATCCTCGAAAGCTGGCTCTCCGGGCAGGCATCCGGCGGCGCGCTGGCCGACGTGCTGCTCGGCCATGTCAACCCATCGGGCAAGCTATCCGAGACCTTCCCCATGCGGCTGGCCGACAGCCCCGCTTATCTGGACTTCCCAGCCCCTGGGCGCGAGGCACGCTACAGCGAGGGGCTGTTCATCGGCTACCGCTGGTATGATGCCCGGCAGATCGAGCCACTCTTCCCCTTCGGTCACGGTCTCTCCTACACCACCTTTGAGTACAGCGACCTGCGCGTGGACGCCTCCCACTGGGCCAGCGATGAAACCATCGAGGTAGCGCTGACGGTAAAGA